>JALOLR010000019.1 GCA_025455885.1 Acidimicrobiales bacterium | reverse complement strand
CGGTCACACCCAGGGTCAGACCAGGCCTCCACGACGCCGAACGCATCCTCACCGACCCCAACGGGCCAGCACCGGATCCTCGATGTCACACCCCCTGCGGATACTGGGTCCCATGGACGCACAGCTCCGACTCCTGGCCGAGGCCCGCTCGGTCGACCCCATCGAGGCCCCGGTCGCCTGGCGGATCGACGACACCACCAAGGCGGTGGGGCGCTCCGGTCTGGCCCTCGCCCGGGAGGCGCTCCGACGAGCCCGCCAGGGCGCAGGCACCGAGGCCGAGGCCGACCCCCGTTCCCCTGTGTCGGCACGAGCGGCGTGAACCACCCGGGAGGGCGGAGCGGGCAGCCTTGTAGGCTCGCCCGATGAGCGACGTCGTGATCGTCGATGCCGTGCGTACCCCGGTCGGGAAGCGCAACGGCGGGCTGTCCACCCTCCACAGCGCCGACCTCCTCGGCGTCCCCCTCACCGCCCTGTTCGAACGCACGGGTGTCGACCCCGCCGAGGTCGGCCAGGTCGTGGGGGGCTGTGTCAGCCAGGTCGGCATGCAGTCGTTCAACGTCGCCCGCACGGCCTGGCTGGCGGCCGGGCTCCCCGCGTCGACCGCCGCCACCACGGTCGACACCCAGTGCGGGTCGAGCCAACAGGCCACCGACATCGCCGCGGCGCTCATCGGCGCCGGGGTCGTCGACGTCGCCGTCGCCTGCGGTGTCGAGGTGATGAGCCGGGTGCCCATCGGGTCGAACTCGTCGAAGAGGCTCGGCTTCGGCTCGGCGCTGCCCAAGACGTACTTCCCCCGCTACGAGGCCACCTCGCAGTTCGAGGGGGCCGAACGCATCGCCGACGCGTGGGGCATCTCCCGCGCCGACGCCGACGCCTTCGCCCTGCGTTCCCAGCAGCTCGGCGCTCGGGCCTGGGCCGAGGACCGCTTCGCCACCCAGATCGTCGAGGTGCACGCCCCCGACGTCGACGACGACGGGACCCCGCTCGGCACCACCCACCTGGTCGCCCGGGACGAGGGCCTGCGCGACACCACGCCCGAGGGGCTCGCCAACCTGAAGCCGGTGGCCCGCGAGGACGGCGTGCACACGGCCGGCTCGTCCTCCCAGATCTCCGACGGCGCCGCCGCCGTGCTCATGATGTCCGCCGAGAAGGCCGAGGACCTCGGGCTCACCCCGCTCGCCAGGGTCGTCGACACCTGCCTCGTGGGCGTCGATCCGGTGCTCATGCTCACCGGCCCCATCGACGCCACCCGCCACCTCCTGGCCCGCACCGGGCTCACCATGGGCGACATCGACGTGGCCGAGGTCAACGAGGCGTTCGCATCCGTGGTGCTGGCCTGGGCCAAGGAGCTCGGCGCCGACCCCGACACGGTGAACCCCAACGGCGGGGCCATCGCCCTGGGCCACCCGCTCGGCGGCACCGGAGCGATCCTCGTCACGAAGGCCGTCCACGAGCTGCACCGATCCGGCGGACGCTACGGGCTCGTCACGATGTGCTGCGGCGGGGGCCTCGGCACCGGCACCATCGTCGAACGCCTCTGACCTCCGGGCGGCCACGACGCCGCCCCGCTCGTCCGCAGTGGTCACGGCCGACCGCTCGCCGCCTCGGCGGCCATCGACAGGACTCACCCCTGAGGACCGCCATGGCCGCCCGAACCTCTGACCGCTCGCGCCCCACGAACCATCCCCGCCTCGTGGCGCGCTCCCCCTCCCGGGGGCTCACCGCCCTCGCCGGCATCGGCCTGCTCGTCGGGCTGGCGGTGCTCGCCGTCGTGGTGGTCGCCCACCAGGCCGCCGAGCGCGCGCTCCCGATCGACACGGGTCCGGTCGTGCGCGAGGTGGTCGACGGCGACACCATCCGCGTGGCCGTCGACGGGCGCACCGAGAGCATCCGCTTGATCGGCGTCGACACGCCCGAGACCGTGCACCCCACCGAGCCGGTGGGGTGCTACGGGCCGGAGGCCTCGGCACGGACCACCGAGCTGCTCCCCCCGGGCACGCCCGTCGACCTCGAGCGCGACCGCGAGGAGCGCGACACCTACGGCCGGCTGCTGGCCTACGTGCTGCGGCGCAGCGACGGACTGTTCGTGAACCTCGAGCTGGTTCGGGGCGGCTTCGCCGAGGTGCTCACCATTGCCCCCAACACCGCCCACACCCGTGACTTCACCGCCGCCGCCGCCGAGGCCCGCCGGGAGGGCCGAGGTCTGTGGGCCGCCTGCTCGGGGACGGTACCGTCAGGCCCGTGACCACCCTCGCCGAGCGCCTCGGCCACGACCCCGACGCCCGCCTGTTGATCCTCAACTGCGACGACCTCGGCCTCGCCCACGCCGCCAACGCCGGCGTCTACGACGCGCTGCGCACCGGGTTGGCCACCAGCGCCTCGCTGATGGTCCCCTGCCCGTGGGCCCGTCACGCCGCCGAGCAGTACATGGGCGAGGACGTGGGCGTGCACCTCACCCTCAACGCCGAGTGGGACGCCTACCGGTGGGGCCCGATCACGCGGGCGCCGTCGCTGCTCGACGGCGACGGCGGCTTCCCGCGGACGCTGTCCGACGTGTGGGACCACGCCGACCTCGACGAGGTCCGTCGGGAGTGCCGGGCCCAGGTGGAACGGGCCATCCTCTGGGGCTTCGACGTGAGCCACCTCGACAGCCACATGGGGGCGCTGCAGCTGCGCCCGGAGTTCTTCGACGTGTACCTCGAGCTGGCCGTCGAGTTCGGCCTGCCGCTGCGACTCTCGGGAGCCTCCAGCGAACGCACCATCGGCTTTCCGTTCCGCCGCCTCGCCGCCGACGAGGGCGTGGTGTTCCCCGACCACTTCGTCCACGTCAACGGGGTGGGCAGCCGCCGCAGCCTCGAGCGATCGCTCTTCGACCTCGCCCCGGGGGTGACCGAGATGTACGTCCACCCCGCCCTCGACACCCCCGAACTGCGGGCCATGACCCCCGACTGGGCGGCGAGGGTCGACGACCACCACGCCGTCTGCCACGACTCGGGCCTGCGGGCCATGGTGAGCCGCTCGGGCGCCACCCTGATCGGGTACCGCGCCCTGCGCGACCTCCAGCGCGTCGGCGCCTGAGCCGGGCGCCGGCGGCGCCGGCCCCGAGCGGTGAGGGAACCACGGGGGCAGCCGGCGGCCATGCCAGACTCGGCCGATGGCCCGACCCGCCCGGATCCGCCCTGCCGGCCAGGGGACCCGGCGGTGGGGCCCACCCGCTGTCGCGCTGGTGGTCGTGGCCCTGCTGCTCTCGGGCTGTGGCGACGACGCCACCGGCGACCCGGGCGTGGCCACCGTCGACCTGCGACCCCGACTCGTCGTCACCGCCGACGAGTCGGGCCTCACGGCGTCACTGGGCGAGCGGGGCGAGGACACCGCGGAGGTCTCGACCGACCCGGCCCGGCTGCCGACGGGGTCGGTGATGGCGATCCGGGTCGAGGGGACCGACGATCGCCGGGTCGTGGGGGTTCTCGTCCCGACCGGCACCGAACCGGCGGACCTCGCCGACCGGGCGACCACCACCCCGTCGCCCCTCGTCGACACCGGCCGCCAGGAACCCGGCGACGAGGTCACCGTCGTGCTCACCGATCCCGGCACCCTCGAGCTGTACGACCCGGATCGTCCCGATCGTCGACTGCCGATCGAGGTGACGACCCGCTAGCGCGTTGAGCGACCGACCTGACGGCGGGACACCGCGGAGTCCCCCGATCAGGGCACGAGGCCCGATGAAGGCGCTGCGGCGGACGGGCGCCGCCCCGACGCCACCCACACGGCGGTGCCGACACCCAGGGACACGGCACCCAGGACGACGACCCCGAGGAACGGGGTGCGGACCCCTTCCACGACGGCGTCCACCACACGTCCGGCCGCCACCGGCCCCAGGATGCCTCCGCTGAACGCCTCGACGGCCACCGAACGAGCCCGTGAGGCCACCGCCAGGGCCGTGACCGCCCCGAGCACCATGCCCGCGCCGACGGCGACCAGCCCCGGGCCGACCCGTCGCAACAGCACGAAGCCGATCCCGGTGAGCACGATGGCGACGACCGGGAACACGATGACGGCAACGTCGATCGCCTGGACCAGCTGGCGGAGCCGGTCGAGCTCGGGTTCGTCGACCAGCACGAACCGCGTGTCGACCCCCGAGAAGTCGAGGGCGTCGATCCCCGGCACGCCCGCGTCGACGAGCTCGTCGCGCACCAACGTCAACGACCGCTCGAGATCGAGCGTGAGCGCCCCGTCGACCACGGACGTGAGCCGGCCGTCGTCACGCAGGGCCGACAGCAGCTCGGACCACGCGGCCCGGTTGGCGCTCTCCCACACCCCCGCGAACGCCGGCGTGGCCACGCCGGCCTCGGTGGCCGCGGCCACCAGCTCGGCGGCCCCCTCGGCGAGCGGGTCGGCCAGCAGCCCGAGCGGGAAGGGCAGGGTCTGCCCCAGGACCTCCTCGAGGCGGACCGCCGCCACGATCCGGTCGGCCAGCTCGGCGCTGAGGTCGGCGCGCACATCCGGGTCGGCCACGACCAGCGCCGACGTCGCCGTCCATCGATCGGGGTCGAGCACCTCGGCGCGTAGCCACCACGCCCCGACGGCCAGGGAGACGGACGCCCCGGCGACGAGGAGGAGCACCGCGCCGAGCACGGCGACGCCGGCGCTCCGGGGCTGGCGGGACACGGTCTCGGGGCGCCTGGTCGAGCCGACCGGGCGCGCTAGGAGATCCCGGCGAAGAGGTCGCTCTCGGGGAGGTCGGTGGGCACCCGGGACTCCGCGAGGATGTAGTCCTCGAAGGGGTGCACCTTGCGGGCGACCTCACGAGGCAGCCCGAACCAGAACGGCGACGTGGGATCGACCTGGGTGGCATGGGCCAGGAGCGCCTCGAGCCGCACGTCCTGGTAGTCGTCGATCGGCACGGAGGTCGTGATGCGGTCGTCCTGGCTCGGCCGGTCGAACCACCCCTCGCCGAACGGCGACTCGAGTCCGAGCTCGAGGAACTTCTCGTGCATGGCCTCGATGCGGGCCCGGGACCAGACCGAGTAGTACAGCTTCAGCGGTGTGAAGGGCGCACCGAGATCGGGGCGGTACGCGGCGTCGCCGGCCAGCGCGAAGGCCGGCAACGAGATGTCGTGCACCCGGAGGTGGTCGGGGTGCGGGTAGTGGCTCTGCTCGTCGCCGTAGGTGAGGATCACCTGGGGCTGCTCCCGACGGATGATCTCGACGAGCCGGGCCACGGCCTCGTCGAGATCGGCGTTGGCGAAGGCCTCCGGTCGGGCGTTGGCCTCGCTGTCGGGCATGCCCGAGTCGCGGTAGCCGAGGAGGATCACCTCGTCGTAGCCGATGATCCGGGCGGCCAGGTCGAGCTCGGCGCGGCGCACGTCGGCGAGGCGCTCGCGGACCTCGGGGGTGTCCATGGCGGGGTTGAGGATGTCGCCCTCCTCGCCCCCGGTGCAGGTGACCAGCACGGTGCGGACCCCGTCGGCCTTGTACCTGGCCACCGTGCTGGCGCCCTTCGACGCCTCGTCGTCGGGGTGGGCGTGCACGGAGAGCAGACAGCGGTCGGCCATGGACCGAAACTATCGGGGTGGGCCCGGCCCGCCACCGGGGCGGTCGTAGTCTCGGCCCCCATGGCTCCCTCACCGGCCTCCCGTCGTCCCGGCCCCCGCCGCGCCCGGTGGGCCCTGACCGTCGCGGCGGGCCTCGCGGTGGCCGTCCTCGCCACGAGCTGTGGGACCAGCGGTCGCGAGCTGCGCGACCCGGCTCCGGGCGCCACCGCACCACCCCGCCGGTCGTCGACCACGACGACGACCACCGCACCGCTGACGCCGATCGGGCTCTCGATCGTCTCGCCGGCGTGGGCGCCGGGAGAGCCGATCCCGACCACGTACAGCTGCGACGGTGCCGGCGAGTCGCCGCCGATCACCGTCGGGGGCAGCCCCGGCGCCGCCGAGCTGGTGGTGATCGCCACCGACCCCGACGCCGCGGGACGCGTCCACTGGGTCGTGGCGGGCATCGACCCCAGCGGGGCCCAGATCCCTGCCGACGCGACCCCGCCCGGGGCGGTGACGGGCCGCAACACCGCCGGTGACGCAGCCTGGGAGCCGCTGTGCCCCCCGACAGGCGAGACCCACACCTACGAGTTCACGCTCTACGCCCTGGCGGAGCCGTCGGGCATCGGCGAGTCGACCTCGGCCGAGGAGGCCCTCGGCGTCGTCGGGGCGGAGTCGACCAGCGCCGCGGTGCTCACCGGGACCTACCGGCGACGAGGCTGACGAGGGTCGGCGCCGCTCCCGGCGTGCAAGGCTCTCGACGTGCACCCGGCCGAACGCGTCCGCTTCGTCACCGAGACCGCCCGAGCCGTGCTCGGCGAGCGCCTCGGTGCCGTCGAAGGGGCGACCGCCGTGCGGCTCCAGGCCGAGCAGCTCGCCCCGCTCCTGCGCTCCGACCGCGACGAGGTCACCCGGGCCGAGGCCGAGTCCGTGGCCACCCAGCTGCGCCTCCTCGCCGAGCAGGTGAACGACAAGGCATCGGGGCGACCCGACAACGACGCCTACCTCGCCATCGCGGCGTCGATCGGTGCGTTGGGACAGGCGCTGCGTTGATCCGCTAGAACCCTGGGACGACCGCAGCGCACGGCCGCGGCGATCTGGGGGTGGCACATGAAGGCGTTCCAGTTGGTCGGCGGGTCGGCCGACGTCGACGAGACCACGGCGCTGAACGACGTGCCCCAACCGGACCCGGGGCCCGGGCAGGTGCTGGTGCGCGTCGGTGGGGCGGGAGCCTGCCACAGCGACGTGAGCCTCATGGAGTTCTCCGCGGCGGCGCCCCGCGAGACGCCGATGACGCTCGGCCACGAGAACGCCGGGTGGATCGAGGCGTTCGGCCCCGGCACGCTCCCCACCCCCGGGCTGGAGGTCGGGGCGCCCGTAGCGGTCTTCGGGGCGTGGGGCTGCGGCCAGTGCCTCAACTGCCGACGGGGGATGGAGAACTACTGCCGCAACATCTCGGCGTCGGGTCCGGGCCTGAGCGTCGACGGTGGGATGGCCGAGTACCTGTTGGTCCCGGCGGCGCGCTACCTGGTGCCGCTGGGGGACACCGCACCGGCCGACGCCGCCCCGCTCACCGATGCGGGTCTCACCCCGTACCACGCCATCAAGGCGTCGCTCCCCTGGCTCGTGCCCGGCTCGACGACGGTGGTGATCGGGGCCGGGGGCCTCGGCCACCTCGCCGTGCAGTTCCTCAAGGCGCTGTCGCCGACGAGGGTCGTCTCGGTCGACCAACGCGAGTCGGCCCTCGCCCTCGTCGCCGACCTGGGTGCCGACCACACGGTCGTGGCCGGTCCCGACGCCGCCGCCGAGATCCGGGGCCTGACCGGCGGCCGGGGAGCCGACCTCGTGCTCGACATCGTCGGCTACGACGACACCCTGGCGTTGGCCGCCGCCGTCGTCGCGCCGCTGGGCCGGCTCACCATCGTGGGGGTCGGTGGGGGAACCCTGCCGGTGAACTTCTTCACGTTCCCCTACGAGTGCTCGGTGCAGAGCACCTACTGGGGGTCGATCACCGAGCTCCAGGAGCTCTTCGAGCTGGCCGCGACCGGCTCGTTCCACGTGCACGCCGAGCGGTACCCCCTCGAACGGGCCGCCGACGTGTACCGCATGATGGTGGGCGGCACCCTCCAGGGCCGCGCCGTCCTGGTGCCCTGACGCCCAAATAGCGAACTGTGAGTGAAAGCGTCCGCTTGTCCGGACGCTTTCACTCACAGTTCCTTCGGTGGGCTCAGGCTGGCTTCTTCTCGGGGCGCCAGAAGACGGCGAGCAGCAGCGCCGCCCCGCCGAGGCCGCCGACGGCGGCGATGGCGAAGCCGGTCAGCCCGGACACCCACTCGAGCTCGAGGGCGTGGTCGAGTGACCACTGGCCCGGGCCGAGGGCGCCGAGGGCCAGACCGGTGCACATCAACACGTTGACGTACTCCCAGCCCTCACCGGGACGGAAGATGAAGAAGCCGTTCTTCCGGTGGTTGGTGACGAAGGCGACGGCCATGGTGCCGGCCACGGCGGCGGCGCCGAACGGGGTGAGCAGCCCGAGGACCAACAGGACGCCCCCCACGAGCTCGGTGATGCTCGCCAGCCAGGCGTGCAGGATGCCGGGCTTCATGCCCAGCGACGCGAACCACCCGGCTGTGCCCTGGATCTTGCCGCCCCGGAAGATGTGGTTGTAGCCGTGGGCGGCGATGGTGAGCCCGATCACGACCCGCAGGATCAACAGCCCCAGGTCGAGGCCGGTCTCGTTGAACACCGGGCTGTCGATGACCTCGGCGATGACCATGTGGGTGCTCCCCCTGACGTGCGCTGACGGTTCGTCACACTAGGCGGCGACACAGGTGAGCCCGTTCGACCGCGCCGGCTCGGGTCGGTACAGGACCCGCAGGCGCCGTCAGCGGAAGTCCCGCGAGGCGGGCAGGCCGGCGGCGAGCGGCAGCGGTTCGAGCTTGTCGGCCACGACGTTGGTGACGCCCTCGGCCCGCTCCAGGCGGCCCCGCACCAGCAGCGCCGGGGCGGTGCGGGCCACCCGGCGGTAGCGGGCCCAGCACCCCATCGACACCACCACGTTCACCAGACCGGTCTCGTCCTCGAGGTTGAGGAAGGTGGTGCCCCCGGCGGTGGCCGGGCGTTGGCGATGGGTGACGACCCCGCCGACGAGCACCCTGCTCCCGGCTTCGACGGCGGCCAGCCCGGTGGAGGTGACCACCCCCAGCCGGTCGAGCTCGCCGCGGATGAACCGGGTGGGGTGGCCGTCGGGAGCCACCCCGGTGGCCCACAGGTCGGCCCCGGCGATCTCGCGGTCGGAGAGCCCGGGGAGTGGAGGGGCCTCGACCCCGGTGACCACCCCGGCCAGCCGATCGGCGCCGCCCTGGGCCACCGCACCGGCGGCCCACAGGGCCCGACGCCGGTCGAGAGCCCGGCCGGTGCCGTCGTCGAGCCCGGCGAACGCCCCGGCGGTGGCCAGGGCCTCGAGGGTGCTGCGGTCCACCTTCACCCGCCGGGCCAGGTCCTCCATGGAAGCGTAGGGGCCGTGGGTGTGGCGCTCGGCCACGATCTCGGCGGCCAGGTCGTCGCCGACGGTGCGCACCGACGCCAGCCCGAGGCGCAGCGCCGGCTGGGCCACGTCGACCCCGCCCCTGGGCAACAAGGTGGGATCGTCGTCGGCCGGGGGGTGGGGGTCGGGCCCGGTCTCCTCGGGCGCCCCGACGGACCGGCAGGCCACGGCGACCCCCTCGGCCCACTCCAGCGAGGCCCCGGCCAGCGACGCGTTGAGGTCGGGGGTGCGCACCTGCACGCCGTGGCGGCGGGCGTCGGCCACGAGGGTGTGGGGGGCGTAGAAGCCCATGGGCTGGGCGTCGAGCAGCCCGGCGCAGAACGCGGCCGGGAAGTACCGCTTCGCATACGAGCTGGCGTACACCAGGTAGGCGAACGACACCGAGTGGCTCTCGGGGAACCCGAAGTTGGCGAAGGCGGCGAGCTTGTCGTAGATGCGGTCGGCCACCTCGCCGGTGATGCCCCGCTCGGCCATGCCGCCGTAGAGCTTCTCGCGCAGGCGCTCCATGCGTTCGCGGCTGCGCTTGGAGCCCATGGCCTGGCGGAGCTGGTCGGCGTCGCCGGGGGTGAAACCGGCGACGTCGATGGCCATCTGCATGAGCTGTTCCTGGAACAGGGGCACGCCGAGGGTCTTGGCCAGGGAGTTCTCGAGCAGCGGGTGCAGGTAGGTGACGGGCTCGAGGCCGTTGCGGCGCCGGATGTAGGGGTGCACCGAGCCGCCCTGGATGGGTCCGGGGCGGATGAGGGCGACCTCGACGACCAGGTCGTAGAAGGTGCGGGGCCGCAGCCGGGGCAGGGTGGCCATCTGGGCCCGGCTCTCGACCTGGAACACCCCGATGGAGTCGGCGGCGCACAACATGTCGTAGACGGCGTCGTCCTGGGGGATGGTGGCCAGGTCGAGCTCGAGGCCGTGGGCGCCGGCCACGAAGTCGACCGTACGGTGCAGGGCGGTGAGCATGCCCAGGCCGAGCATGTCGAACTTCACGAGGCCGGCGGCGGCGCAGTCGTCCTTGTCCCACTGGAGCACGGTGCGGCCCTCGTGGCGGGCCCACTCGACGGGGCACACCTCGACCACCGGGCGATCGCACAGGACCATGCCGCCGGAGTGGATGCCGAGGTGGCGGGGGGCGTGCTCGATCTGGGCGGCGAGGTCGAGCACCGCGGCGGGGATGTCGCAGTCGGCGGCGCGGGCGCTGGCCGACACCCCGCTCCACCGGTCGACCTGCTTGGCCCACGCGTCCTGCTGGCCGGTGGCGTAGCCGAGGGCCTTGGCCATGTCACGCACCGCCGAGCGACCCCGGTAGGTGATGACGTTGGCGACCTGGGCGGCGTAGCGGCGCCCGTAGCGCTCGTAGGTGTACTGGATGACCTCCTCGCGCCGGCCGGACTCGATGTCGACGTCGATGTCGGGTGGGCCGTCGCGTTCGGGGGACAGGAACCGCTCGAACAGCAGGCCGAGCTGGACGGCGTCGGCCTTGGTGATGCCGAGCGCGAAGCACACCGCCGAGTTGGCCGCCGACCCGCGGCCCTGGCAGTAGATGTTGCGGCGGCGGCAGAACTCGACGAGGTCCCAGACGATCAGGAAGTAGCCGGGGAAGCCGAGCTGGTCGATGACGGCGAGCTCGTGGTCGATCTGGGCCCAGGCCCCGGGGACGCGGTCGGCGGAGCGGGGCCCGTAGCGGTGCTCGGCCCCGGCTTCGGCCAGCCGGCGCAGGAAGCCCATCTCGTCGAGCCCGTCGGGGCACGGGTAGGGCGGCAACGCCGGGGCGACGAGGTGCAGGTCGAAGGCGCAGTCGAGCCCCAGCTCACCGGCCCGTTCGACCACTCCCGGATAGCGGGCGAACCGGCGGGCCTGCTCGGCCCCGGAGCGCAGGTGGGCGCCGGCGGCGGCGGGCAGCCAACCGTCGATCTCGTCGAGGCTGCGTCGCGCCCGCACCGCGGCGACGGCGGTGGCCAACGGGCGTTGGGCCGGGGTGGCGTAGTGGGCGTTGGTGGTGGCCACGAGGTCGACCCCGGCGGCGACGGCCAGGGCCGCCAGACCGTCGTTGCGCACCGAGTCGAGGGGGTGGCCGTGGTCCCACAGCTCGACGGCCACGTGGTCGCGGCCGAAGGCGTCGACCAGCTCGCCGAGGCGGCGCCCCGCCGCGCTGGGCCCGGCAGCCTCGAGGGCGGCAGGCACCGCGCCCTTGCGGCACCCGGTGAGCACCAGCCAGTGACCCCGGTCGGCGGTCGGCGCGCCGGTGCCGCCGATGCCGCAGAGGTCGGCCAGGGTGAGGCGCGGGCCGCCCTTCTCGCCGCGGAGCTGGCCGTCGCTGATGGCCTGGGCCAGCAGGGCGTAGCCGCGGGGGTCGCGGGCCAGCACCACCAGGTGGCTCTCGTCGGTGCCCGCCCCCGGGTCGGGCTCCCCCACCGGCACCCGCCGTCGACCGAGGGTGAGCTCGCTGCCGAAGACGGTGGGCAGGCCGAGCTCGCGGGCGGCCTCGGCCATGCGCACCACCCCGTAGAAGCCGTCGTGGTCGGTGACGGCCAACGCCTCCAGACCGAGGCGGACCGCCTCCTCGGCCAGCGCCTCGGGCGACGACGCCCCGTCGAGGAAGCTGAAGTGGCTGTGGCAGTGCAGCTCGGCGTAGGGCACCGCCCCCCGCCGACGGGCGGGCTCGGCCGGCGGCTCGTAGGCCGGGCGCTTCCGCGACCACGCCGGGCTGTCGCTGCCGTCACCGGGGAAGAACGGCTCGGCGCGACCACCGGCGGGACGCGGCCCGTCGCCCAACCGTCGCTCCAGCTCGCCCCACGGCACCGGCGGGTTCCTCCACCCCATGCCCGCACCGTACCGAACACCTGTTCGTACCGCAACCGCGATCTCGGAGGGTGGATACCCGGGCGATTCGACCCTCGACACCGGAAGCGCCCGACACCCGAAGGGGCCCACAACCTACGCTGGCGAGGCGGCGGACGCCCCCGCCATCCGACCACCGGCGGAGGCACGCGCCATGGACGATCGCACGCCCACCGAGGGTGACACCCCCGCCGACCTGGCCCGGCGGGTGGCCGAGCTCGAGATCACCGTGGCCCGCCTCACCGCCGCGCTGGAAACTCGATCGGCGCCACACGACTCAGCGCTCGCCGACCTCCTCGCAGGGCTGGGTCAGCGCGAACCCGTAGGAGCCGCCGACCCGGTTGCCAAAGGCGCCACCGCCGCACCGACCCCGCGCTCCGACACCAGGTCACTTGATGACGCCGAGACCGACCCCAACTGCGACGACGCCGAGGCGACCAGAGCCGACGACGCCGACGACGGCCGGGTCGATCGACGCCGGATGCTCACCCGGGCCGGCGCCGTCGCCGCCGGGGCCGTGCTCGGCGGGGCCGCCGCGACAGTGGCCACCGCCTCCCCCGCCGCCGCCGCCACCGGCTCCTTCGACACCTCCAACTCGACCCCCGCTGTGACCGCCACCAGCACCGGCACCGGCGCCGCCGTCCAGGCGACCAACTCCGCCGGAGGGACAGCCGTCGTCGCGGAGAGCACCGGAGCCGACGTGGCGGTGGACATCCTTTCGACCGAGACCCAGGAGAACGGCACGGCCCTTCGGGTGGAAGCACGCGGTGAGACCAGCGGCGGTCTACGGGTGGAGGGCGGGAAGTACGGCGTATGGGCCAGCGCGTTCGAAGCCTCGGACTCCGTGGGCGTCGTCGCCGCCGGAGAGGACGGCCTCGTCTCCTTCGCGAGGGGGTACGGCGCCGTCCTCGTCGCCGACCGGGCCGCGCTGCTGCTCGACAACCAGATCGGAACCAGCGGGGCGATCCCGGCGCCACCCTCGACGACCTTCACGAGATCCGGCGGTGAGGTGGTGTTCGACGGGGACTACACCCTCTGGCTGTGCGTCGCCGACGGGACGCCCGGCACATGGCGACGTCTTGCCGGACCATCAACGGCCGGGGCCCTCACCGTGCTCCCCTCCCCCGTGCGCGTCTACGACTCCCGCCCCGGGCAACCCCCCTTCGTCGCCCCCCAGACCAGACTCGCCGCCGGCACCCCCCGCACCGGCCTCGCCCTCACCACCGCCTCTTCGGGCATCCCCACCGACGCCACCGCCGCCATCGTCACCACCACCGTCGCCAACACCGGCGGCGGCTCCCCCACCATCCCCGGCTTCCTCACCCTCTACGCCAACGGCGTCCCCACCCCCAACGCCTCCACCCTCAACTGGACCACGGCCGGAGCCGTCGTGGCCACCACCACCACCGTCGCCCTCGGTCCAAACGCCACGATCGCCGCCCTTGCCAACTACACCACCGACCTCATCATCGACGCCATCGCCTACTACCGCTGAGCCGAGCGCGTACCGGCGTACCGCCGATGGGCGGTGGTGAGCCGACTACGGGATCCAGCCGACGACGTCGACGATCACGTGGGCCGAGCCGAGCTCGTTGCGCAGCGCCACCTTGCCGTCGACACCGACCCGGGCCACCACAGCGTTGGCGACGGTCTGGCCCGGCGAGTAGTTCAGGTTGGACGCGGTGGGCAGCGGCGTCCCCGTCGGGTACACCCGCAGCCAGCTCGACGCCGTCGGCGACGTGACCGTCACGTTCAGCACGACCGACCGCGCTCCGACCGGGGGCACCCCACCCCGTCCCACCACGGTGAGGGCGAGGGTCCCGCCGGAACCGAGGGCGCCGGTCCCCACGAACTGCCCGTCGATGGTGGTGAAGCCGGGCCGCGTGTCGAGCAGCCGGGCCGGGGACAACGGTGCGTACCCGGTGAGCGGGAACCACCCCACGATGTCGACGATGACGTGGGCGGAGCCGAACTCGTTGCGCAGCGCGATCCGGCCGTCGGGACCGACCCGGGCGATGACCATGTTGGGCACGGTCTGGCCGGGGACGTAGTTGATGCTGGAGGCGTCGGGCAACGGCGAACCCGAGGGGTACACCCGCAGCCAGCTCGACGCCGTCGGCGCCGTGACCGTCACGTTCAACGCCACTGCGCCCACCCCGGAGGCCGGCACTCCGGCGCGGCCGGTGACCAGCAATGACCGGGTGCTCGCCGCCCCGAGGGCACCGGTGCCCTGGGCCTGGCCGTCGACGGTCGGGAACTGCGCTCCGGCGCGGGTGTCCATGAGCCGTGCGGGGGTGACGAGCGACGAGAAGCCGGCGGCATCGGGCAGCCAGCCCATCACGTCCACGATCACGTGCGCCGAGCCGAACTCGTTGCGCAGCACCACCTGCCCATCGGCGCCCACCCCGGCCATCACCATGTTCGGCACGGTCTGGCCGGGTCCGTAGTTGAGGCTCGACGCGCCCGGTATCGGCGCCCCCGACGGGTACACCGTCAGCCAGCTCGACGCCGTCGGAGCGGTGACCGTGACGTTCAACGCCACCGCCCCCACATCCGACGACGGCACACCGCCTCGGCCGAGCACCGGCAACGAGACCTCCCCGGCCGCGCCTGCGCCGAGCGGCCCGCCACCGCGGGCCTGGCCGTCGATGGTGGTGAACTGCGGCCCGGGCCGGGTGTCCATGAGACGGGCGGGGGTGAGCGGCACGAGCGCACCGGGCGCAGCGGTGATCGCCGCGGCCGCACCCGCCGACGGGCCGGGACCGGCCAGGTTCGTGGCCCGCACCGAGATCGTGTAGCCGACGCCGTTGGTCAGCCCGGGCACCACGCACCCGAGCGCGCCGGTCGTCGAGCACGTCGCCCCGCCCGGCGAGGCCGTCGCCGTGTACCCGGTGATCGGGCGCCCCCCGTCGAACGACGGCGGCGACCACGCCACCACGCCCGAGCCGTCACCGCCGAAGGCCGTCACGGCCTGCGGTGCCGTCGGGGAGGTGAAGGGCACCAACGGCAGCGTGCCCGCCGCCGGACCGGGACCCGAGGCGTTCTCCGCCGCCACCGCGAACCGGTAGGCCTGGCCGTTGGTGAGACCGGTGACCGTGCAGCCGAGACCGGCGGTCGTGCACGTCGCCCCCCCGGGGCTTGCGGTCACGCGGTAGGAGGTGACCGGCGTCGTGCCCGGGCTGGCCGGGGGCGACCACGAGACCTGCGCCTGACCGGGGCCCGGCACACCGGACACCCCCAGCGGGACCGTGGGCCGCCCGCTCACCGCCGCGGTCACGGGCGCGTTGAGCTGCAGGTAGGGCCACGAACCCACGCCGGAGAGGCTGATCGTGATCCCGGTCGCCTCGAGCGACGCCTCGAGCTGGCTGACCGTGGCCGTGGGCCGGACCTCCCTCAGCGCCGCGAACGCCCCGGCCACCGCGGGGGTGGCCATCGACGTGCCGGTGAGGTTGCCCATCACGTTCGGGGGGAACGACGACCGCACGGTGCTGCCCGGCCCGAGCAGGTCGACGAGGGCGCTCTGGTTCGAGTAGCCGGCCACGGCCAGCGTGGCGTCGTCGACGGCGCCGACCGCGACGGCGGTGGTGACGCAGGCCGGGCCGCTGACGAACCCGTCCCAGCCGTTGTTCCCCGACGCCACGACCGTGGCGATGCCCGCGTTGCGCAGGTCGTCGATGGCCTGCTTGACGTCGCCGTAGCTGGCGTCGCAGGTCCCCGCGTACTTGCCGCCCCCGAGGCTCAGGTTCACCGCCGCCAGGCCGGGGTAGGCGGCCCGCTGGGCGTACACCCACTCCAGACCGCGGATGACGTCGGAGTCGAAGGCGATGGCGCACGGCGCGCTCGCACCGCACACCGTCGAGTTCAGGCCCTTCGAGAACACCTGCACCCCGAGCAGCTCGGCGTCGGGCGCCACCCCCGAGGCACCGACGGTCGACCCCAACGAGGCCGCTCCCGTCCCGCCGGCGGCGATGCCGGCCACGTGGGTGCCGTGGGCGCAGTCGGTGGCCGGGACCGGACACGGTGCCGCCGCCCCGGTGCCGAACACCCCGGCGGTCCCGCCGCCGGGGCAGTACGACGACCACGCCGCGCCGCCGGACGAGCCGGTGGAGGAGAAGCACGCCTCGGCCAGCACGTCGGACACCCCGTCACGCGTCAGGTACGGGTGGTCGCGGGCCACACCGGTGTCGAGCACCGCGATGACCTGGCCGGTGCCGTCGGCGCCCTGCGTCCAGGCCTGTGGAGCCTGGATCGACGCCGTCGAGTTGGTGGAGCTGATCGTGTTGATCCCGTCCTCGGACACGGCGGTGACCGCATCGGCCACCCGCAGGGCGGCCAGGGCGTCGGCGTCCGCGGTGAGCGCCAGCACGGGGGTGGTGCCGGTGGGCTTGGCCGTGGCCGCCACCTCCGTCGACAACACGGCGAGCACGCCCTCGGCGGCGGCGGCGACGGCGGCCGCGCGCTCCTCGGGGACGAGCCCGTCGGGGACGTCCAGGCGCACCAGCACCGGGGCCGACCCGTCGGTGGCGATGGCCGCCTCCACCCCGGGCTCCACCGGGACCGGGTCGGTCGGCTCCACCGGATCGGCCTGGCCCGACTGCCCCCCGTCGGACGGCACGGTCGGCGGCGGCTCCTGCGGCTCGGACGGATCCGCGGAGGTGGGGGGGGTCGACGCGTCCGGAGCATCTGCGGTCGGGCCCGACGCGTCGGAGGTGGGCGCCGGTCCGCCCGCCAGGGCGGCCACGACGAACGCCACGACCACGACCATGGCCACCACAGCCCAACCGGCGCGCCGTCGAGTGGGTCCTGACCTCATGCCCCGCTCCTGGGGTCGTGTGGGGGGAGGCGACCGGATGGCGTCCCCGGGCCCGCCGTCAACCTATCCCCCCGTGGTGCGCGCACCACGGTCGGCGCCGGTCAGGACGGGTCCGCGTCGGGCTGGTCGGCGTGGAGGGCGTCGAGCACGAACTTGAGGTGCCCCTCGACCCGGGGCGACTCGAACTCCCAGCGCACCCCGGTGTCGAGGTCCTCGACGGAGAAGGTGCGCACCCCGATGCGGGAGTGCACGGTGACGGCGATGCGGTCACGGTCGTAGGCGAAGATCGGGTCGCCCGGCTCGCGGTGCCCGTGGTGGGTGGCCACCTTCCAGCAGTAGATGCGCTTCGGGGACACGGCGACCATGCTGTAGAAGGGCACGGCGCGGGTCTCGCCGTCGGCGGAGGCCAACCGGTCGTCGTGGTGCTTCTCGGCGCCGTAGGCGGCCAGGCCGGCGGCCATGTCGACCGCCGCGCCGGCCCACCCGTGGCCGTCCACGAGCGTGGATCCCCCCACGATCGATCCGGAGGTGCCCCGGGGTTGGAACCAGGCCGCGGCCACGATGGTGTCGGCGTCACCGACGACGGCCTGGGCCCGGTCGACGAGGTCGTGTTCGCTCATGGGGTCTCCGATGCAGAGGTGCGGATCGAGGGACGAGAGGCCGTCGGGACGGCCCTCTCCTCATCGACGGTTGCGACCCGTTCCTGAACCCCTTCCCCGGCTCGGCGGAGCACGACGGCCGAACCCGACGGCGCTCAGTCGTAGACCGCTTCGAGCCACCACCGGCCACCCTCCACGAAGACGAGCACCGCACGGCCGTCGGCCGTACGGAGCTGGAGACGGGCCCGGCGACGGCGGGCGTGGGGATCCCACCAGCGCTCGTCGGCCGGCCACGGGCCCGCCCAGGCTTCGACCCCGACACTCCGTCCGGCCACCACGAGCGTGGCCGGGGCGGCGCCCACCGTCCCACGGCCGTCGACCGCCACCACGGTCCCGTCGGCGGCACGCACCTCCACGGGCACCGGCTCGGCGGGCACGGCGGCCGGCGACGGGGCCGGGACACGTCCGGGCCACGGCGCCTCCCCGCCCCGCGGCTCCGCCGTCGACCGGCGGGGCTCACCCGACTCCTCGGCGACGGCCGGCACCCGCACCACCTGCTCGCCCGGCCCCCGTCCGCCCCGACGCTCGGGCACGGTCACGGCGTCGGGGCCGAGGAGGCCCTGCACCCGGGCGAGGCCCCGGTGGGCCCGTTCGGTGGCGGCGCTCTCGCCGCCCCAGAAGCCGAGCTGGCGGCCGGCGGCCGGCACGACCTCGTCGGGGGCGATGACGAGGCGTACCACCCCACCGGTCGGCCGCCGGGCGGCGGGCCCGTTGAGCCACCCGTCGAGCTGCCAGCGCACCCGGTCGGCCACCGCCCCCGCCCCCAGGGCACCCTCGTGGCGCCACACCCGCTCGTGCACCTCCCCCTGCTCGGTCTCGGCGGTGACCACCACCCGGGTGCACGACAGCCCGTAGGCCCCGAGACGGGCGTGGAGCTCGTCGGCCAGCCCCTTGGCCACGAAGGCCGCGACGTCGACCCGCTCGGCGGGGGGATCGAGGTCGGCGGCGACCTCGAGGTGCCGAGGCGGGGGCGACGTGGCCGGCGGGCGCTCGTCGAGGCCCCTGGCCAGACGGTGGGCGGCCCGCCCCTCGGCGCCGAAGCGGGCCACGACGTCGGCCGCGTCGAGGGCCGCGAACGCCCCCAGGGTCCGCAACCCGAGGCGCACCAACACGTCGACGAGGTCGGGTCGGTCGAGGGCGGCCACCGCCAGGGGCGCGAGGAACGCCGGTGACCCCCCGGGGGCGACGACCTCCCGGCCCGGGGCGGCACCCCGGGCTGCCAACGCGGCGGGGAACGGCCCGTCGGCCACCCCCACCCCGGCGGTGCCCGCCCAGCCCCACTCCCCCATGACCTCGTCGACGGTCGCCACCACCGCCTCGGCCAACGCCGTGTCGCCCCCGAAGTACCGCGACGGGCCTCTGGTGGGGAACGCGGCCGTGCCCGGCACCGAGAGCTCGATGCGGGGGGTGTAGCGCTCGAGGGCGGCGGCCACGCCGGCGAAGGCCCGCCCGTCACGGGCCTCGTCGTGGTCGTGGACCTCCAGCGCGGGACACCGCCCCTGGGCCTCGCGACGGCGCTGACCGGCGCTGACCCCCTCGGCACGAGCGGCGGGGGTGGCGGCCACCACCCGATTGGCCCGCACCACCGCGGCGGGACGGTCCGGTGCCGCCCCGGCGGCCACCACCGACCAGTGGGGGCACACGACCACCAGGGTGCGTACTGCGGTCACGACACCTGCCGCCCGGTCGGCACCGACCGCAGGAACCGTTCGGTGCGCGCCACCCCGGCGGCCACCACCGCCGAGCCCCCGTCGCCAGGAGCCGGGCCGCCTCCGGGGCGCGACGACGCCCCGTCGGACCGGGTCGCGTCGCGGTGCCCGGCCGGGAGCGGGGCGGCGCTCACCGTCCCGTCGGGACCGGGGAGCCACAACGCGGCCCGCCGGACCCGGGCCGCCCGTCCCCGGCCCCCGGCGGCCACCTCCACCCGGCGCCCCGAGAGGTGCCCGTCCCCCGCCCCGGCGCCCTCCCACGGCCCGGCGTCGACCTCGAGCACCACGTCGGTGGCCCAGTCGCCGAGGGCCGTCCCCCGCCGACGGCGTCCGGGGGCCGACGCCTCCTCGGGGGCCCCGGTGCCGGGGACCACGGGCACCACCACGGTGCCCCGCTCACGGGCGCGAGCGGCCAGGCGGCGGGTCTCGGCGGCCCGCAACGTCAGGCGCCCGTCGACCAGCACCACGTCGACCGACCCCACCACGGCGGCCAACGTCGGCGCCCACACCGCCGGGTCGTGCGGGGGCAGGGCCACCAGTGCGAGCCGGTCGAGGCGGACTCCCAGCTCGCCGGCCGCGGCCAGTCCCAGCTCGGGCAGGCCCATCACCACCGTCCACGAGCCGTGCGTCGAGGGGCCTGCGGCCAGGGCCAACGCCAGGGTGAGGGCCCCCGGTCCGCCGGCCACCCCGACCACCGAGCCGCGGGTGAGGCGACCGTCGGGCAGCAGGGGGCGCAGCGGGTCGAGCACGTCGAGGCCCTGGTCGCGGGCCAGCACCACGGGGGCGACGTGCCCGGCGAGGCGGCGGAGCTCGGAGGGGACGGCCACCTCCCCAGTATCGAACATCTGTTCGAGACTGGCAACCGGGACGAGTCCGCTCGTACCCCGGCGGGGGTCCGCTGGGGAACGCGGTCAGCGCAGGGCGAGCAGCCGCTCGAGGTCGTCGAACGCGAAGGGGCCCTCGGTGCCCTTCATGAGGATGAGGTGGGTGGCGCCGGCCTCGAGGAAGGCCTCGGCCTGGTCGATCTCGCTGCCCTGGATGGCGACCGTGCGCTCGATCTCGGACGGGTCACGGCCGACGTCGGCACACCACTGGTCGAGCACGGCGTTCTTGTGGGCGAAGTTCTCGGGCGGGCCGAACGTGTTCCACGCGTCGGCGTGCTGCGCGGTGATCCGCAACGTGACCTTCTCGCCGCCCCCGCCGATCAGGATCGGCAGGTCGCCCACGGGCGGCGGGTTCAGCGCCGCGAGGCGGGCGGTGATGCGCTCGAGCGAGGCCTCGAGGTCACGCAGCCGCGACCCGGGGGTGCCGAAGTCATAGCCGTACTCGTCGTAGTCACGCTCGAACCAACCGGCGCCGAGCCCGAGATAGGCCCGGCCCCCGCTGATGTGGTCGAGGGTGCGGGCCATGTCGGCCAGCAGCTCGGGGTTGCGGTAGGTGTTGCCGGTGACCAACATCCCGACCCGGGCACTGGCGGTGTCGGCGGCCATCGTGGCCAGCGTGGTCCAGCCCTCGAAGTGGGGGCCGTCGGGCTCGCCGTAGAGCGGGTAGAAGTGGTCCCAGGTCCAGATCGAGTCGACGCCCATGGCGTCGGCGGTGCGCCACGCCCGGCGCAGGTCGTCCATCGTGGTGTGCTGGGGCTGGAGCTGCACGCCCACCTTGAAACGGGCCATGGTGGCCTCCTCGGATCGGTCGCGGCGACGGTGCCGGCAACCTACCCCGATGCGCCGACGTCCGACCGCTCGTCGTCGGCCGGGGCGTCGATCGCCGACGCGTCAGTCGCCGAAGCCCTCCGGCTGCACGACCTCGACGCCCTCGCCGTAGTAGATGAACATCTCCTCGACGACCTCCTTGAGGCCCTCGGTGGCGTTCACCCGGTCGAGGTGGACGCTGATGACGTTGGCGTTCACGTGCACGGCGCTCACGCCGCCGTGGGCGAACAACGCCGCCGCCACCCGGGAGGCGGGCGTGTCGCGGGCCGACGCCACCTCGGCCTCCGACCGGAAGATCTCGTGGCCCGTGCCGGTGAGAGGGCGGTTGGTCTCGAAGCGCACCACGCCCGGGTGCGACGACGGCTTCTCGATGACGGTGACTGGCTGACCCATGGCGCTGCGAGGCTAGTTGACCCGCTCGACGCCGACGCCACCCTCGCGGCCCGGCGCGCTCGGGCGCGGCTCGACGCGCGAGGCGGTGCGCCACACACCGACGGCGAGGGCGATGGCCACGATCCCGATCGCGGCGTGCACCACCACGAACCCCACCTCGTGGTCGCCGAGCGCGATCAGGGGGACCCGCACCGCCCACACGACGACGGTCAGCGCCGCGAAGACCTGCAGAACCCGGGCCGCCCCGACCGTGAGGGGCCGCCGCCACGTGCGCACCAGCACCACCGTCGCCGCGGCGGCGAGGCCGAAGAACGCCAGCGCGAGCACCGTCGACACGACCTTGTCCCCGGTCCCCTCGGTGTCGGAGCCCCAGGCGTTCACCAGGCGGTTGCCCCACACGAAGAACGTCCACCCCACGAGCGCGAGGACACCGAACCAGCGACGACGGGCCATGGCCGGAGGGTACCGCCGCGGGTGGCCGCCCCCGAAGCCGGGTCCGCTACCGTGAACGCGCCGCCGCACCGCATGACCGGCGACGGCCCGTCGCCCGACCCCGGAGGCCCCCATGCCCGACGTCACCCTCGAGGACTTCACGTCCGAGGTCACCGCCTTCCTCGACGCGCACGCCGAGAAGAAGCCGCCCGCCCGGCAGCTGGCCTGGGGCGAGGGTGACGACAACACCTCGATGTTCGAAGAGCTCGACCGGGAGCAGGAGCTGCTCGAGGTCAAGGAGAGCCAGGCGTGGCGGGCCCAGCGCTACGACGCCGGCCTCGGGTGGATCACCGGGCCCGCCGAGTACGGAGGCCGCGAGCTGGGGTCGGCCCACGAGCGCATCTACACGTCGTTGGAGGGCCAGTACAAGGTCCCCGGTTCGGCGCCGTTCACCATCGGGCTCGGGATGGTCGCCCCCACCATCCACGCGCACTGCACCCAGGAGGTGAAGGACGCCTACCTGGCCAAGCTGTACCGGGGCGACATGATCGCCTGCCAGCTCTTCAGCGAGCCCGGCGCCGGCTCCGATCTCGCGTCGGTGCAGACCAAGGCGGTCCGCGACGGTGACGAGTGGGTGCTGACCGGACAGAAGGTCTGGACCTCCGGGGCGCACTACAGCGACATCGGCGAGATCATCTGTCGCACCGACCCCGACCTGCCCAAGCACAAGGGGCTCACCGCGTTCGTGATCGACATGAAGGACCCCGCCGTCGAGGTGCGACCACTGCGCCAGATGACGGGCGGGGCGAGCTTCAACGAGGTGTTCCTGAGCGAGCTGCGGGTGCCCGACAGCCACCGCATGGGCGACGTCAACGGCGGCTGGGGGGTGGCGCTCACCACCCTGATGAACGAGCGGGCCAGCCTCGGCGCGGGCGGCGGCACCGGCGGCCAGATGCTCACCCGGGTGCGCCAGCTCGTCGAGCACCTCGGTCTCTCCGACGACCCGTTGGTCCGAGACGAGTTCATGAAGGTCCAGGTGGCCTTCCAGGTGGCGAAGTACACGAACCAGCGGGCGCTCGACAAGATCAAGTCCGGGCAGCTGCCCGGCCCCGAGATGAGCACCGCCAAGCTGGCGCTCACCAACAACATGTGGGCCCTCGCCCAGTTCGTGGCCCGGGTGCTCGGTCCCCGGCTCACCGCCGACAGCGGCGAGTGGGGCACCTACAGCTGGAACGGGATCGTGCTCGGCATCCCCGGCATGCGCGTGGCCGGCGGCACCGACGAGATCATGAAGAACATCGTCGCCGAGCGGGTCCTCGGCCTCCCGAAGGAGCCCGGCGTCGACTCGAAGACCCCGTTCAAGGACCTGCTCGTCAACTGATCGGGCTCAGCGCTCCAACCAGGTCTCGGTCAGGCGGACGTTCCCGTTGCTGATCGTGCGGGCCGGCTCGCCGTCGGGAAGGGTCTGGTTGCCGATGTTGCGCACGTCGTTGGCGCCGCCGACGACCCACTGGATGTGGCTCAGCCAGACATAGGGGACCAGTTCGCTCTGCCGACGTTGGAGGTCGGCGTAGGCCCGGGTGCGGGCCTCGACGTCGTCGGTGGCCCTCCCCCGGTCGAGGGCGTCGTCGACCCGGGCGTCGGCGAGACGGGCGAAGTTCAACGCGAAGGATCCGATCGGGGCGGCGTTGCGGCCGATCCACCACACGTAGTCCCCGTCGGGGTCGGTGGCCCCGAACTGGCGTGAGAGGTTCGCCGAGTAGTTGCCGCTGACCATGTCGGCGATGAAGGCGGACTGCTCGGTGGCCTTCAGGTCGACGTCCACCCCGCACGCCTCCCACTGGGTGGCGATGACCTGGATCTGCGTCTGGGTCTCCGGCGCGGGGACGGAGTTGAGCTCGACCCGGAGGGGGCCCTTCTCCGCCTCGAGCTCGGTGATCGCCGCCGAGCCGGCCGCCTGGTCGAAGGCCGGGAACCCGGCGTCGGGCTCGAACCACGGCGAACTCGGGGCGAACTGGCTGGTGGCCGCCTGCTCGGGCGGGACCTGGCTCACGGCCAGGAACTCGTCGCGGTTCGTGCACTGCGCCAGCGGCCGACGCACCCGCACGTCGTCGAGCGGGGGTCGCGCCGTGTTGAAGATCACGAAGCCCTCCTCACCGGGGCCGACGTCGACGACGAGTTGGACCCGTCCCTCGTCGGCCGCGGCCCGCAGCTCCCGGATGGCCGGCCAGTCGTAGGTGTGGGCGAGCTGCACGTCGCCGTTGAGCAGGGCGGCGGTGCGCGACGCGGCGTCGGTCACCGGCACGAACTCGACGGCGTCGAGGTACGGCAGCTGCGTGCCGTCGGCGTCGCGGCGCCAGTAGTCGGGGTTGCGCGTGCCGGTCCAGCTCTTGTCGGGCGTCCACGACTCGACGACGAAGGGCCCGGTGCCGATCGGGACCCGGGTGTTGTCGGGCGCCGGCGCGTCGAGCTGGGCGGGAGCGGCGATGTAGCCGGGCTGGCCGGTCAGGACCGACGGGAAGACCGCCCATGGCTCACGCATGGTGACGACGAGCTCGAGCGGGCGGGCCGGGTCGACGGTGATGCCGGCGACGTTGGCCAGCGACGCGCCGACGAGCGGGGAGGCGATGGCGGCGTCGAGGCTCTTCTTGACCGCGGCGCCGTCGAGGACCTCGCCGTTGTGGAAGCGCACGTCGGGCCGGACGGCGACGGTCCACGTCAGGAAGTCCGACGACGGGGTGAAGGACTCCGCGAGGTAGGGGCGGGCCACCCCCGACTCGTCGTAGGCCGCCAGCGGGTCGAAGACCGCGCCGGCCACGGTGTACCCCGACACCGCCCACCGGCTCGACGTCGGGTTGAAGCCGTCGCTCTCCGCCTCCAGGGCGTAGGTGATCGAGCCCCCGGGGCGCGGCGGCCCGCTCGGCGCGATCGTCACGTCGACGGCCGTGGAGGCGGCGTCCTCGGTGGGGCTGGTGCTCCCGCCGCACGCCGCGAGGCCCGATGCCACGACCAGCGCTGCTCCGACGGCGACGAGAGCTCGCACGCCTCCTGCCTTCGCGGTGCACCGCGACATCGATGATCCCCCTGACGAACCCCGGACCCCTGGCCTGACGAACGACCCCCCGGGGGACTCAACTGTAGGTGAACCGACTCCGACACCGTGGGCCGGGTCGGATCGACTCAGAACAGCGTGGGCTCGGCGTCGAAGCCGGGACGGCGCGGCACCCCCGACCACGGCAGGGCGTCCATGAACGCCCAGGTGCGCCGATGGATCGCCGTGGGCCCCATCCCGGCCAGGGCGATCTTGTGGCGCGGGCAGGGGTAGCCCTTGTTGGCGTGGAACTCGTAGCCGGGGTGGTGCTCGGCCTCGGCTCGCATGAGCCGATCGCGGCTCACCTTGGCGAGGATCGACGCCGCGGCGATGGACAGGCAGCGGGCGTCGCCCTTGACCACCGTCGTGGTGTTGCCGCGCCCCACGAAGTCCCAGTTCCCGTCGAGCAGCACGCGGTCCGCGGCCACCCCCAACGCGTCGAGCGCTCGACGGGCGGCCAGGCGCTGCGCGGCCGACATGCCCAGCTCGTCGCACTCCTCGTGGCTCACCGAGCCCACCGCCCAGGCGTCGCACCACTGCGCCACCCGTTCGAAGATCGCCTCGCGCTCGGTCTCGGTGAGCATCTTGGAGTCACGGACCTTGTTGATGCGCCGGTCCTTGGGGACCACGGCCGCGCCCACCACGAGCGGGCCCGCCCAGGCACCGCGGCCGACCTCGTCGAGACCGACCACCACGGACTCCCCCATGGCCCACCGCTCGCGTTCGACGAGCAGCGACGGCGCCTTGGCCCGGAGGGCTCTGCGCAGCGGGGGCACGGTGCTGGCCACGACGGATGCGACCGTAGCCCGCCGCTCCGGGGTCCGGACGCGGCGAGGCCCGGGCGGTGCCCGGGCCTCGTCGGGGTGGGCGGTGCGGCGGCACCGCCCACCGTCACTGCTGGAGCCAGGTCTCGGTCAGGCGGTGCACGCCCCGGCCGAAGGGCAGCGACGGCTGGCCGTCGGGCAGGGTCTGGTTGGTGAGGTTGCGGACGTCGTTCGCCGCGCCGATCGCCCACTGGGAGTGGTTGAGCCAGATGTAGGGGATCAGCTCGCTCTGGCGCCGCTGCAGGTCGTCGTAGGCCTGCTCGCGGGTCGCCGGGTCGGACGAGGCCCGACCGGCGTCGAGGGCGGCCTGGACCTGGGGGTCGCTCAGGCGGGCCATGTTCAGCGCCAGCCCGGGGAGCGGCGGCGCGTTCTGCCCGGTCCACCAGACGTAGTCGGCATCCGGATCGGCCTCACCGAACTGCCGCGAGAGGTTGGCCTCGTAGTTGCCGAGGACCATGTCCCCGACGAAGCTCCCCTGCTCGGTGGAGGTGAGCGACACGTCCATGCCACAGGCGTCCCACTGGGTCTTCAGGGTCTGGGTCGACAGCTGGTTGGCCACGTCGGTGGTGGTGCCCAGCGTGAAGGTCAGCGGCCCCCTCTCCGCCTCGACCTCGGCCACCAGCGCGGTGCCCGCCGCGGCGTCGAAGGAGGGGTACCCGTTGTCGGGGTTGTACCACCGAGAGCCCTCACGGAACTGGCTGTCGGCCTGGAACTCGGCCGGGATCTCGTTCACGGCCAGGTAGCTGGCGTGGTCGGTGCACAGCGCGAGGGCCCGCCGCACCCGCACGTCGTCGAAGGGGGGCTTCGCGGTGTTGAGGACCACGAAGCTCTCCTCGTTCTCGCCGACGTCGGCGACGAACTGGACCTTGCCGGCGTCGGCCTCGGCCTTCAGCGTGGCGATGGTCGGCCAGTTGGTGGTGTGGGCCATCTGGACGTCGCCCGTGATGAGAGCGGTGCCGCGGTTCTGGGAGTCGGGCACCGGGATGAACTCGACCTCGTCGAGGTAGGGCAGCTTCGTGCCCTCGCTGTCGGTGCGCCAGTAGTTCGGGTTCTTGGTGCCGATCCAGCCCTTGTCGGGGACCCACTCCTTGAACACGAAGGGCCCGGTGCCGATCGGGACGCGCGTGTTGTCGGGTTCGGGGGCGTCGACCTGGGCGGGGGCCATGACCATGCCGACCTGCTGGGTGAGGCTGGCCGGGAAGTTGGCCCACGGCTCGGCCATGGTGACGACGAGGGCGAGGGGGTTGGAGGGGTCCGGCGCGGTGTCGGCGATGTTGCGCAGCGCCCCGCCGGCGAGGAGCGACTCCCGGGCGGCGTCGAGGGAGGTCTTCACCGCCGCGCCGTCGAGCGGCTCGCCGTTGTGGAAGGTGATGCCGGGGCGCATCGTGACGGTCCAGGTGAGGAAGTCGGCGCTGGGGGTGAACGACTCGGCGAGGTAGGGCTGGGCGTTGCCGTCGGCGTCGAAGGCGGCGAGCGGGTCGAACACCGCGTTGGCGACCATGAGCCCGGAGATGGCCCAGCGGTTGACCGCCGGGTTGAAGCCGTCGCTCTCGCCTTCGAGGGCGTACTTGACCTTGCCCCCGGGGGTGGGCGAGCCGGTGGGCTCGATGGTGACGTCGGCCGACTGGATGTCGACGGCCTCGTCGTCACCCCCGGAACCGCAGGCCGCGAGGACGAGCCCCGCCACTGCGACGGCGCCGACGGCGACCAGTCTCCTCGATGTCGATCGGGTCCTCATCGTGCTCCCCTCGCCCGGCGGCGTTGCCGGATCATGCGGCCGGCCGGCCGCCACGTCACTCGCTCCGAAGGTTCGGCGCCGTGCGGCATCCACTTTAGGAGTGACCGACGACACAGTCGGGGACGGTGGGCTCCCCCGCACGGGCGCGGGCGCCGTCGCGACGGGTGCCGACCGGGAGCTGCCGTACCCTCGGACGCCATGACGAGGACCGTGCACGTCGTCCCCCACACCCACTGGGACCGCGAGTGGTACGCCCCGTTCCAGACCTTCCGGCTCCAGCTCGTCGAGCTGCTCGACGAGCTCCTCCCCCGGTTCGAGCGCGACCCCGGTGCCTCCCACTTCATGCTCGACGGGCAGATGGCGGTGGTCGACGACTACCTCGCCGTCCGCCCGGACGCCGCCCCGGTGCTCCGCCGTCTGGCCGAGGCCGGGCATCTCGGGCTCGGCCCGTGGTACGTCCTGATGGACGAGTTCCTCGTCTCGGGCGAGACGATCGTGAGGGACCTCGAGATGGGCCTCGAGCGGGCCGCCGAGTTCGGCGGGGCCATGGAGGTCGGATACCTGCCCGACATGTTCGGCCACGTCGCCCAGATGCCCCAGATCCTGCGTGGGTTCGGCTTCGAACACGCCGTGGTGTGGCGCGGTGTGCCCTCGTGCATCGACCGGACGGGCTTCTGGTGGGAGGCGCCCGACGGCTCGACGGTACGCGCCGAGTACCTCCCCGAGGGCTACGGCAACGGGGCCACGCTGCCCGACGACGCCGCGGAGCTGGTGGCCATGGTCCACCGCTACGAGGAACGCCACGGCGCGACCCTCGCCGGCGACTTCCTCTGGATGAACGGCACCGACCACCTGATGCCCCAACCCTGGCTGGGGCGGGTGGTCACCGAGGCCAATGCCCTCCAGGACGAGTACCGCTTCGTCGTCACCGGGCTGGCCGCTCACCTCGCGGTCGCTCCCACCACCGGCCTCCCCCGTTGGCGGGGGGAGCTGCGATCGGGGGCCAGGGCCAACCTGTTGATGGGCGTCACCTCGAACCGTGTCGACGTGCGCCGCGCCGCCGCGGCTGCCGAACGGGGCCTCGAGCGACTCGCCGAACCGCTGTCGGCCCTCCTCCTCCCCGCCGAGCGGTGGCCCGCGGCCTTCCTCGCCGAGGCGTGGCGCGCCGTGGTCCTCGACGCCGCCCACGACTCGAGCTGCGCATGCTCGGCCGACGAGGTCGTCGACGCCGTGCTGGTGCGCTACGCCGAGGCCCGCCACCTGGCCGAGGGGCTCGCCGGACGGGCACTCACCGCGCTCGCCGCGGACCTCGACACCGCCGGGCCGCTGATGGTGAACCCCACCCACCGCCCGCGGGCGGGGCTCGTCGAGCTGCGCTTCCCCGGCCACGAGCCCTGCGCCGGCAGCCAGGTCCTGGCCCGCAGCGACGGGACCGCCATCACCGAGGGCATCACACGGGCCGATGCCGTCACCCTGGTGCAGAGCGCCCTCGACAACTTCCCGCACCTCCTCTCGGCGAGTGCCGAGGTGGGCGACGACGGGGTGCTCGAGGTGTGGCTCCGCCACGACCCCGCCGACCGGCGGGTGCGCTACAGCGGCCCGATCCGCACCGACGTCGCGGCGAGGGCGGCCGAGGCGCCCGACGGGCCCGCCCGGGTGACGATCCAGGCGCCGCCGTCACACCGCGCCGTCGTCCACGTGCCGACGCTGCCCGGGTACGGCTGGAGGGTCTGGGAGCCGGCCGACCCCGACCTGGCGCCGGTCACCGTCGGCGGCGACGGTCGCAGCCTCGCCAACGGCGTCGTCGAGGTGTCGGTCGACCCGGTCGACGGCACCCTCGGCCTGCGCGAGGTCGGGGGTGCGGGCCGTGCCGTCGAGGGCGTGGCCCGTCTCGTCGACAGCGGCGACACCGGTGACACCTACAACCACGACGCCCCACCCCACGACACCGTGATCGACCGCCCGGTGGCCGTCGGGATCCGCGTCCTCGAGGAAGGGCCGCTGCGCGGCCGGCTCGAGGTCACGGCCACCTACACCTGGCCGGAACGGGCCGAGGGCGGCCGGCGGGTGGGCGAGCTCACCGATCAGGTGTGCACGGTGGTCGAGCTCCAGATCGGGTCGGGGCTGGTGCGGATCACCACGACGCTCGATCATCGCCAGCGCGACCACCGTCTCCGCACCGTCGTGCCCCTCCCCCGTCGGGCCGCCGCCAGCTTCGCCGAGTGCGCGTTCGCGGTCGTCGAGCGCGGTCTCGTGGCGGAGGGCGGACCGACCGAGAAGCCGTTGGCCACCTACCCTTCGCGGCGCTTCGTCGCCGCCGGCGGCCTCGTCGTCGTCCACGAAGGTCTCCACGAGTACGAGCTCGTCGATCTCGACCGGGAGTCCGACCCGACGAGCGCCGGCGCGCTCGCCGTGACCCTCGTTCGGGCGACGAGCCTGCTCTCCAACGGCCCGATGCCGTCACGTCCCCTCCCGGCCGGTCCGGTGATGGCGACCCCCGCCGCTCAGGTGCCCGGTCGGCACGAGTTCCGCTACGGCGTCGCCTTCGACGACGACGCCCCGCCGGACGCCCCACAGCGCTGGGCACGGGCCCACGTCCTCGCCGACGAGCTGAGCGTGCCGTTGCTGACGATCCGCTCCGAGGGCCACGGCGGGCGCCCTGCGGAAGGCCAGGCCCTCTCGGTGACCGGTGCGGAGGTGTCGTCGATCCGTCGTCGAGGCGACGCGCTCGCGGTCCGGGTGTTCAACCCGTCGTCAGCACCGTCGACGGTCGAGATCGACGGGTGCACCGGACGGGTGCTCGACCTCCGGGGCCGAACGGTCGGACCCTTCGACGGCTCACTGGTCCTCGAGCCGTGGCGGATCGCCACGTTGCTCGTCCGACCGCAGTCGCCGACGGACTAGGAGACCCTGGCCCGCGGTCGGCTCAGGACTTGCGTCGGGCGGCCTCGGCGGCGCGCTGGCGAGCCTCCTTCGTGGCCTTCTCGGCCTTGCGGTGCGCTTCGTCCACCACCTTCTCCATCCGCTTGGCCGCATCGAGATCCACCTTGCGGGAGTCCGCCTCGGCCCTGGCGATCACGTCGGCCACCTTCTGCTGGGCCTCGCGCTCCACCTGGGCGATGCGCCGCGCGGTGGCATCCTCGATGTCCTTCAGCCGTCGCTCGGCGTCGTCCTCGGCCTCGGTGGCCCGACGGTTGGCCTCGAGGTCGAGGAGCCGCAGGTCGGGCGCCGCACCGATGTCGGTGAGCAGCTCGATCTCGAGGTCGGGATCGAGCCCGGCGTCGAGCACCAGATCGGCGAGTGCGGAGAGCTCCTCGGGCGTGGGGTCGTCGACCAGCTCCTGCACCACCTCGGGTGGGGCCGAGCCGCTGAGCACGTGGGCGACGCGGTCGGGGAGGTCCTCGATGCGACCGGCCACGGCGGCGGTGAGCGCTCCGGCTCCTCGCAGCCTCAGCTGGCGGTCACGCTCGCGCCAGCGCTCCTCGAGGATGCGCGAGCGCGACGAGCGCTTCCGACGGGCGGCTCGGTACGGGCCGTCGACCTCCTCCCCGGTGCGGCGGAGCCGCCAGAGCGGCACCCGCCCGATGTCCTTCAGGTAGTGGTTGCGCAGCGAGGTGAACTCGTAGTCGTCGTGCTGCTCCAGGGCGTCGTACAGCTCGCCGCTGACGACCACCGAACCGGGGTAGGCGACGCTCACGATCCGGTTGGCCAGGTTGACGGTGTGGCCGTAGATGTCGCCGTCGCGTTCGAGGACCGGTCCGAGGGCCAGCCCGACCCGGACGTCGGACAGATCGGGGTCGTCCCGGTAGGTGCGGGCGAGGTCGAGGGCGATGCGGGCGGCGACGTCGGCGTCGTCGGTGAGGAACATCACCTCGTCGCCGATGGTCTTGACGACCCGACCGCCGTGACGGGCCACGACGTCGTAGGCGATCGCCTCGAAGCGGCCGACGACGAGGGCCAGCTCGGACTGGTCGAGCTGTTGGGTCTGGGCGGTGAAGCCCACGAGGTCGGCGAAGCCCACGCACGCCGGGGGCGACTCGCCGGGGGCGGCGGCCCGGAGGAGGCGGCGGCGGGCGGCCGCGGCGAGCTGGCGACGCCACACGAACTCGAGGACGGGGGGCATCAGCCCGGCGAGGTCGAGGGTGCGACGCAGCTCCTCACGCTCGGTGCCGACCGCCGGTCTGGTGAGACGGCTCACGAGCGCGTCCACCTGGGCGGCGGCCACCCGGTCGAGCGCCGACCCGATGACCCTGGCCATCTGCAGCGCGGCGTCGGGGTCGAGCGTGCCGTCGGCGATCCTCGACACGACCGTCGACAGCATGTCGACATCGGCGGCGGTGAGCTGCTTCTCCCCGGCCCGGGCCTCGGGGAAGCCGAGGGCCCGCCAGAACGCCTCGAGCGCCCCGATGTCGAGTCCCGAGGTCCGGGCCACGTCGGCGAGGTCGAACTCCGGGGCGCCGAGGTCCGCGTAGTTCTCCAGGGCGTCGAGGCCCAGGGCCTCGAGCGCCGGGGTGTCGGCCTCGGGGTCGGTCGACCCGGTCGACCCGTGCGGATCGGACGCCTCGGTCACGAGAACGACGCCCCTTCGTCGGGTGCCGACGGCGTCGATCCGTCGGCACCGTCGTCGAGCGGCGGACCGTCGCCGCGGGGCGGATCGGCGGGTGACGGGGCCGCCTCGTCGGCCGCGGGGGCCGGCGGTCGGGCGAGGGGCGGCACGGCCAGCAACGCCTCACCCTCGGCCTCGCTGCTGCGCCAGCCCGGGTCGAGGCCCGGGGCCCGCAGCACGGGGACGCGGTCGCCGAGCGCCGCCGCCACGCCCGGCTCGCGATGGGGCACGAGCTCCCAGAGAAGAGCCGGCCGCTCGCCGTGCCAGCGCACCGCGTACGAGAGGGTCCCCCATGCGGTGGGGACGCCGTGCGCCTCGATCGGCTGGCCGTACCACTCGGCCGGCACGGCCGGCAACAGGTCGAGGCCGTCGGCGGTCTCGACCACCACCAGCCCGCGGAGCAGGTCGAGCACCGCCGCGGTGGCGGCGGCGTCGTGGCCCTGGCCACCGGACCCTCCCCCGGTGCGGGGGTGCACGAGCTCCGGCCACGTCCACAGCGGGGCGCCGATGTCGAGCAGCCAACGCAGGCGCGCCAGCGCGTCGGGGAGCCCCGCCATCGCCTCGGCGAGGGCGGCGGCGGCGGTCAGACGGGGGCTGTGCCCGCCGTGCCCCGGCCAGTGCCACACCGCCGGCGTGAGCGACGGATCATCGCCGACCGCCCGGACTGCGTCGGCGAGCGCGTCGGCGGCCCCGGTGGGCCAGGGATCGATCCCCGCGAGGGTCTGGGCGAGGGCCACGGCGGTGGCCAGCGGGCCGAGCGGGCCACCGACGACGTCGGGACCGGCTCCGACGGGCGCCGCCGCACCGGCCAGGTGCGCGGCGATCGCGGCGCCGAGGTCCTCCCCGAAGCGCCGGACCTCGGCGGCCGCGTCGGGCTGCCCCGCGGCGTCGAGCGCGAACGCCGCCCCCACCAGCCCCCGCCAGCTCCACAGCGCATCGTGGTTGGTGACGACGTCGTCGGGCAGCCAGGTCGGGCCCTCCCCGGCAGGGAGCAGCGCGGGCCGGCCGTCGACGCGCCGGGCCCGGCGCGAGGTGTGACGGCGCTGCACGTGGTGGGCAGCCTTGGCGATCGGGCCGACGAGGGCGACGGCCAGGTCCGGGGAGCCGGAGAGGCGGACGTGCTCGCCGACGGCCCACAGCCAGGCGCCGGCGGCATCGGCCCGGTGGGTCTCCCGGGCGAACGACCCGTCGAGGTTCTGACGGTCGGCGAAGCCGACCAGGAGGCGCCCGGCCTCGGTGTGCAGGGCCTGCCGGTCGAGCGCGACGGCCAGGAGCGCGGTGTCGAGCCCGCCGACGAGCACCGCCGGCCAGGCCCCCGCGTCGTCGCCGGCGGCGTGGAGCAGGAGGTGGCGGCGCGAAGCGGCCAGCGCCTCGGTGACCCGCCGCTCGGGCAGTTCGAGGCGCGGCGCCCGCCGCACCTGGGCCTCCCAGCCCGACGCGACCCTTTCGGCCGACGGGAGCGCCCCCACGTCCACCGACGCGGCCTCGTTCGCGGCCCTGCGGCGCGCGGTCGTCGGGACCTCGACGCCCGCCAACGGCACGACGAGGCGGAGCACGGCGGTGTGGGGCAGTGGGAACAGGAACGCGGCGTTGGCGCCACCGCGCCGACAGCGGGCCCCACCGTCGGGCCAGTCGCCGGTGGCCGCCCCGGAGAGCACCACGTGCACGGAGTCGGCCTCGGCATCGCCCACCGCCACCCGGGAGGGGGCCTTGGGGAGGATCGCGGCGACGAGGCCGTCGACGGCGACCGTGGTGCCGTCGAGCTCGATCAGGTCGACCCGAGCCGGACCGAGCGGGTTCCACGGCCGGACGGCCACGGCCACCGCCACCGGCACCGGCGAGGCGTTCTCCAGTTCGACGACGACCGCGCCGCCGGGAGCGACCCCCGAGCCCCCGGCGACCGCCCACGCCCGGTGCAGGAGCTCGCCGCTCGGGATGCGCATCGCCGTCTCGACGACCGGGGCATCGTCGATCAGGCGCTGGCGCACCGTCGCCGACCTCGAAGGGAGGTGCCAGCGGTCGTCGGCCCCCGCCCACCAGTCGAGCGACCAGCCCTGCGGCCAGGGCGTCAGCAGCCCTCGCGGGTCGAGCACGGCCCGCTCCGGCGCGCCGACGGTGCCGAGCCGGACCCAGTTGCGGTGGGTCGAGTTCTCGGTCGCCGCCGGCCCGGGCACGACGTCGGGGCCGGCCGGATCGAGCTGGCGCTCCAGCCACCAGGGCAGCACTCGGTCGTCGGGGGGCGCGGCCATCGGGCCAGACGCTACCGGTCGCCCCGTGCCGGAGGTCGGGGCGGCTCGCCGATGCGCTGCAGCGTTCCGACGGCGGGCGTCAGCGCCGCCGGGCCCGGCGCATCCCGTACATCTCGTCGACGTGGTCGCGACCGAGCAGTCCCCGGTACGCGTCCTGGGCGGTGCTGCCCTCGTAGAGCACCTTGTACACCTGGTTGGCGATGGGCATCTCGACACCGTGCTCCTCGGCGAGGGCCATGACGACGGGTGCCGACTTCACGCCCTCCGCGACCATGTGCATCTCCGCCTGGATCTCCTCGATGGTGCGGCCCCGGCCGAGCTGCTCGCCCACGTGGCGGTTGCGGCTCTGGGGGCTGATGCAGGTGGCCAGCAGGTCGCCGAGGCCGGCCAGGCCCCCGAAGGTCACGACCTGGCCGCCCATGGCCGTGCCCAGGCGGGCCATCTCGTTCAGGCCCCGGGTGATGACGGCGGCACGGGTGTTGTCGCCGGTGCCGAGGCCGTCGGCCATGCCGGAGGCGATGGCGATCACGTTCTTGAGCGCGCCGGCCACCTCGCACCCGACGACGTCGGGGTTCGTGTAGACGCGGAACAGCCGGGTGCAGAAGACCCGCTGGAGCCGTGCGGCGATCGTCTCGTCGCTCATGGCCAGCACCGATGCCGCCGCGTCACCGGCGAGGATCTCCTTCGCGAGGTTCGGGCCGGTGAGCACCCCGTAGGGATGACCGGGCACGACCTCGTTGATCACCTCGGTCATCCGCAGCCGGGTCCCCTGCTCGAGGCCCTTGGCCAGGCTGACGATCGGGACCCACGGGCGGAGATGGGCCGATGCGGCCTCGAGCGAGTCGCGGAAGCCGTGCGACGGCACCCCCATGACGAGCAGGTCGGCGGAGGCGACGGCCTCGGCCATCGAGTCGGTGGCGGCGAGCTCGGGGTGCAGCGATGCACCGGGCAGGTAGCGCTCGTTCGTCGAGCGTTCCCGGACCTCACGGGCGACCGCCGGGTCTCGTGACCACAGGACCGTGGGGGTGTTGTGGGCGAGCAGGTGGGCGACGGTGGTCCCCCAGCTGCCGGCGCCGAGCACTGCGCACCGGATCTCCATGCGCGGCACCCTAGGACCCGGGCCGCGACCGGTGACGGGGATCTGACCGACCGGGGCGACCGGGGGTCGTTCGAACCCCTCCCCCTAGACTCGGCCCGTGCCGAGCCCGCTGCCCGCCGTCGCCGTGCTGGTGCCGGTGAAGGCCTTCCACGAGGCGAAGGTGCGCCTGGCTCCCGCCCTCGACGGACCCGCCCGCGCCGAGCTGGCACGGCAGATGGCGACGGCGGTCGTGGCCGCCGCCCGCCCCTTGCCCGTCCACGTGGTCTGCGACGACGAACGGGTGGCGCAGTGGGCCGTCGACCACGGTGCGACGGTGCTGTGGAAGCCGGGACGGGGGCTCAACGGCGCCGTGAACGAGGGGGTGGCCGACCTCGCCGTCGCCGGGTACGCGAGGGCCATCGTCGCCCACGCCGACCTCCCCCACGCCCTCGAGCTCGCCTGGGTGGCCGACGGGCCGGAGGTCACGCTCGTCCCGGACCGCCACGACGACGGCACGAACGTGGCCGCCGTGCCCACCGCGGCCGGCTTCACCTTCGCCTACGGCCCCGGCTCGTTCGCCCGCCACGCCGCCGAGGCCGAGCGCCTGGGCCTCGGGCTGCGGGTCGTGCGCGAGCCGCGGCTCGGGTGGGACGTGGACGTCCCCGCCGACCTCGTCGCCCCCGACTGGGGCGCCGTCCGTTGACCGACGCCCCCCGACCGTCGCCGCTGCCGGTCGGGGCGGTGCCGGCGAACCCGATCCACTCGGTCGACCTCCCGGTACCGGGGCGGGCCCTCGTCATCGCCGCCCACCCCGACGACGCCGAGTTCCTCTGCGGGGCGACCTTCGCCAAGTGGGCCGCCCGGGGGTGCGTGCTCGACCACCTGGTGCTCACCGACGGCTCGAAGGGGACCTGGGACCCCGAGGCCGACACGGGCGCGCTGATCACCCGCCGCGAGGACGAGCAGCACGAGGCGGCCCGTCGCCTCGGGTCGCGGGGCATGGTGGTCATGTTGGGGCACGTCGACGGGGAGCTCGAGGTCTCGCTCACCGTCCGCGACGAGGTCGCCTACTGGATCCGGCGACTGCGCCCCGACGTCGTGGCGGCCCACGACCCGTGGAAGCGCTACCGGTTGCACCCCGACCACCGCGCCGCGGGCTGGCTGGCCCTCGACGCGGTGGTCGCCGCCCGTGACCCCCACTTCGCCCCGCACCACGACGTGGCGCCGCACCGCCCCTCGACCGTGCTGCTCTTCGAGGCCGACGAGGCCGACCACGTCGAGGACGTGACGGGCTTCGTCGACAGCAAGGTCGACGCCCTCCTGGCCCACGAGTCGCAGTTCGTCACCACCCACGGGATCCCCGCCGACGACGACGGGACCGCCCGCGCCGCCTTCCGACGGCGGGTCGCCGAACGGGCGGCCGCGGTCGGTGCCACCGCCGGGGTCGAGGCCGGCGAGGCGTTCAAGGCGCTGCGCGACCTGTGACGACGCCCCCCGACGCCCGGACCGGGCCGCTCCTGGCGGGGGTCGACGGGGCCCGGGGCGGGTGGGTGGTCGTCACCGTCGGGCCGGCCGGGCCGGTGCTCGACGTGGAGGTGGTCACCCACGTCGCCCCGTTGGTCGACCGGGTGCGACGGGGACGGCTGGCCGTCGTCGCGATCGACATGCCCTTCGGTCTCGCGGCCTCGGGACGCCGGGCCTGCGACGACGAGGCCCGCCGCCGCCTCGGGCCCCGCCGGGCCACCGTGTTCCCCACGCCACCGCGGCCGCTGCTCGGCGCGGCGACCCACGCCGAGGCGGTGCGCCGCGGGCGGGCGCTCGACGGGCGGGGGATCTCGGTCCAGGCCTACAACCTCCTGCCCCGGATCGCGGAGCTCGACGCCGCCCTCGGGCCTGCCGACGCCGCGGCGGTCGTGGAGGCGCACCCCGAGTCGGGGTTCGCGGCGATGGCCGGCGCGCCGCTGACCACGTCCAAGCGATCGCCGGAGGGCCGACGCGAACGTGTCGACCTCCTCGTCGCCCACCTCGCGGACAACGCGGCCGTGCTCACGTCACGCACCCGGGGGGCGGCCGTGGACGACCTCCTCGACGCCGGCGCCAACGCCTGGACGGCCCGACGGTGGTGGGCCGGGACCGCGGAGGTGCTCGGCGACGGGAGCCGCGACGAGCGGGGGCTCCCGATGCGGATCGTGGTCTGAGCGACACCCCCGTGGACGGTTCCGGACCGGCACGTGAACAGGACGTGACATGTCCCGTGGGATCCACCACGTCCTCGCGGTCGGGGTGTCATATGTGCAGTGCATGCTCCGTCCTGCACCCGAGCCCACCTCACGCCCATCGCTGCCGGACCCGACGCCCTCCCGGACGTCGCCTCCCGCCGGTGCGCAACCAGCGGGAGCACGCTGAGATCGTGGGTCGCCCGTGGTGCCCGAGCCCCGTGGGAGATCCGTGAACGACCTGAGCCGCACCCCTACGCGCCCCGGCGCGTGCCCCACCCGTCCCTCCGCCACCTCCGAGGTGCGTCGCCGGGCCTACGTGCTCGACACCTCGGTGCTGCTGGCCGACCCGAAGGCCCTGGTGCGCTTCGAGGAGCACGACGTGGTGATCCCGGTGGTGGTGCTGCTCGAGCTGGAGTCGAAGCGCAACCACCCCGAGCTCGGCTGGGCGGCCCGTGAGGCGCTGCGCTTCCTCGAGGACCTGAGGGTGCGCCACGGGGGGCTGACCTCCCCGATCCCGGTCAACGACCAGGGCGGCACGCTACGGGTGGAGCTGAACCACCAGGACCCCGCGGCGCTGCCGCCGTCGCTCACCGGCGACACGAACGACCACCGCATCCTGGCCGTGGCCAGGAACCTGGCCGACGAGGACCTCGCCGTCAGCGTGGTCACCAAGGACCTGCCGTTGCGGCTCAAGGCGTCGATCGTCGATCTCGACGCCGAGGAGTACCGCAACGAGCTGGCCCGCGACACCGGGTGGACGGGCATGACCTCGCTCGAGGTCGACGGCGCCACGATCGACGAGCTCTTCGACGTCGGCGTGGCCGACGACGACCGGGCCCGCGACCTGCCCTGCCACACCGGGGTCGTGCTGCACGCCGGCTCGCAGTCGGCGCTGGCCAGGGTGCACGAGGACAAGGCCCTCCACCTCATCCGCAGCGACCGCAACCTCTTCGACGTGCGGGGCCGGTCCGCGGAGCAGCGCATCGCCATCGACCTCCTCGCCGATCCCGACGTCGGGATCGTGTCGCTGGGCGGGCCGGCGGGCACCGGCAAGAGCGTGCTGGCCCTCGCCGCCGGGCTCGAGGCGGTGCTCGAGCAGCAGTCGGCCAAGCGGGTCCTGGTGTTCCGACCCCTGTTCGCCGTCGGGGGTCAGGAGCTCGGCTACCTCCCCGGGTCCGAGCTCGAGAAGATGAGCCCGTGGACGGCGGCGGTCCTCGACGGGCTCGAGGCCATCACCGGGCCCGAGGTGATCGACGAGGTGCAGGCGCGGGGCCTGCTCGAGGTCCTGCCGCTCACCCACATCCGGGGTCGCAGCCTGAACGACAGCTTCGTGATCATCGACGAGGCCCAGAACCTCGAGCGGCCGGTCCTGCTCACCGCGCTCAGCCGCCTCGGGGTGGGCAGCCGGGTGGTGCTGACCCACGACGTCGCCCAGCGCGACAACCTGCGCGTCGGGCGCCACGACGGGGTGGTGTCGGTGATCGAGGCGTTGCGTGGCCACCCGATCTTCGGCCACATCACCCTGACCCGCAGCGAGCGCAGCGAGATCGCCGCCGTGGTGACCGAGCTGCTCGACGTGCCCCTCCACGGCTGAGCGACGGCGACCGGCCTCTGCCGGCCCGGAACGACCGGGGAGCGGTGTCGGCGGGGGCGCGTACGGTGATCCCGTGCCCCGTCGTCCGACCACCGTCCCCCGGCGGCGGTCCCGTGGCCGCCTTCCCGACGTGCGGGTCCGCCGGTGGGGAGCGCCCCTCGACGGCCGCCCCTTCGCGGTGCTCGACGTCGAGACCACGGGGCTCGACCCGGAGGTCGACCGGGTCATCGAGATGGCGGTGGTCACCACCGACGCGCAGGGACGCATCACCGACGAGTGGTCGACCCTCCTCGATCCGGGACGTGACGCCGGGGCCACCCACGTGCACGGGATCGCCGACGGGGACCTCGTCGACGCCGCCGCCTTCGTCGACCGGGCGCCCGAGCTGGCCGACCGTCTCGCCGGCACGATCCTCGTCGCCCACAACCTGGCCTTCGACGTGGCCTTCCTGGGCTCCGAGGAGGGCCGCCTGGGCGACGACGTCGCGCCGCTCGCCGGGGTCGACGCCGGGCTGTGCACGTTGGAGCTGAGCCGCCGCCTGCTCCGCCGCCCTGCGCAGGGTTGGTCCCTCGGCGCGCTGTGCGCCGAGGTGGGGGTACCGCTCCTCGGGCCGCACCGGGCCCTGGTCGACGCCCGGGCCACCGCCGGGCTGCTCGGCGTACTCCTCGCCGAGGTGCCCGGCGGTCGGAGCCGACCCCTGGCGCGCCGCCTCACCGTCAGGCGCTGACCCGGCTGTCGCACCCCCGGGGCAGACTCGGCCCACGGGCTCGCGAGACCCCGGTGCGCTGGGCACGTCACGACTCGCCGGAACCCCACCGAGCGAGAGGTCCTCCCGTGGCCCACCCCCCGTCCGTCCCGTCCTCCGTCCGCACCGGCACCGCCACCGCCACCGGCCCCGAGTCGGCCCTCACCCCGGAACCGCCGTCGTTGGTCGCGGCGGCCCGCTCCCTGCTGGGCACCTCGGGTCTCCACCGGCCGGCCCTCGTCCACGTCCACCGTCGCGCCGGAGCCGACGAGGTCGTGGTCCACCCCCTGTATGCGCCCGACCCGGTCGACGCGCTCGTCGGGCGCATCGCGGCAGCCGACGTCGTCGCCGTCGGCCTGCGCGCCCCGGCCCGGAGCCGCCTCGCCCGTGGCCAGGGCCCCGTCGTCCACGGCGTCGTGGTCCACCTCGTCGACCGGACGGGGACGTCAGTCACCGTCGCCCCCGCGCTGGGGCCCCTGGTCGTCGGGCCCACCCGCGAGCCGATCGCCGGCCGGGCCGCCGACGCCTGCCGGCGGATGCTGGGCCTGCCCACCGCCCCGGCCCCGCCGCCGACGGTCGACACGGTCGTGCTCCTGTGGCTCAGCCGGTTGGCCCGCGTGGCCGCGGGCGATCCCCGGCTCGACTGGCCCGGCGCACTGTCCCGCCTGCCCCGCCCGCTCACGCCGACCGCCACCCCCGCCGACGCCGCCGCGGCCCTTCGCGACGCCACGGTGCGGTGGAGCTGGGAGGAGCTCCGCCGCGCCGTGGCGGCCGGCAACCCCGACGCGGCCGCCGGTTGCGCGGAGCCACCGGCCGCGGGCTGGATGGACGGGTCGATGCTGGCCCGATGGGTCGAGGCCGAGCTCCCCCCGCTCGCCCTGGTCACCGACGTGCTCGACGCCACCCTGGCGCCGGGCACCGTCGACCGGATCAGGGCGGCCGCCCGGCTGGGCACCGGCTCGCCGGCGTGGTGAGGTGATGGACGCGACCCGGCGCCGCCCGCCCCGTCGTGCCAGGCTCACCCCGTGTCGCTCGTCCTCGAGATCTCGTGGTCGCCCACCGCCGTCCTCGCCCTCGTGCACGACCGGGCCGCCGGGCAGGTCGTCGTCGAGGCCTCGGTGGGCCACGATCCCGGGAACGGCCACGAGCAGGACCCCATGGCCTGGTGGGAGGCCGCCTGCGGCGCCACCCGTGACGTGCTGGCGGGGATGGCCGCCATGGGCCTGCCCACCGACGAGTTCGCACTCCTCATGGTCGGCGTCGGCCGGCCTCCGGGCGGCATGGTGATCCTCGACCAGCGGGGAGAGGTGGTGCGTCCGGCCGTGCTCGGGTCGCACCCCGCGTCGGCCGCCGACGCCGAGTGGCTCGCCGGCCACGTCCCCGGCGGGCACGACGCGTGGCTCGACGCCACCGGGGCCCTGCCCGGACCCGGTTCCACGGTGGCACTGCTGTCGTGGCTCCACCGCAGCGACCCCGACGCCTGGGCCCGTCTGCACCGCGTGACGGTCCCGTCGGGCTGGCTCGTCGAGCGGCTCACCGGCCAGGCCCGCCTCGGGGCACACGACGCCGTCGGCACGGGCGTCGTCGACCGCCGCGACCCGTGCCGTTGGCGAACCGACCTGCTCGCGGTGGTCGACGCCGACATCGTGTGGACCGACGCACTCCCCGGTCTCGTCCTCCCGGCCGACCCGGCGGGGGGCCTCACCGCCGACGCCGCGGCCACGCTCGGCCTGGCCCCGCTCCTCCCGGTGCACGCCGGCGGGGCGCTCCCCACCTGAGCGGCGCGCGGGCCGGTCACCTCGTGTTCACCTCGACACCGCCGCCACCAGGGCTACGCTCCGCTCGATGACAGGGGGGTCAGTGCGCAACCCGACACCACCCGCGGGCGGCACCGCACCTTCGGGCGGCCACCCCACCGGGGGCGATCGGCCGTGAGCAGCGTCGCCTTCGACGACGTGACCAAGCGCTTCGGCGACGTGACCGCCGTGAGCAAGCTCACGCTGTCGATCGCCGACGGCGAGTTCATGGTGCTGCTCGGGCCGTCGGGGTGCGGCAAGACCACGGCGCTGCGCATGATCGCCGGCCTCGAGACCATCACCGAGGGCACGCTGCGCATCGGCGATCGGGTCGTCAACGACATCGAGGCGAAGGACCGCGACATCTCGATGGTCTTCCAGAGCTACGCGTTGTACCCCCACATGACGGTGGCCAAGAACGTCGAGTCCCCGCTCGTGGCCCGGAAGTTCCACGTCGACGGCGAGGACGAGCCCCGAAAGCTGACCGCCGCCGAGCGCAAGGAGCGGGTGGCCGACGCCACCGGCATCCTCGGCCTCACCGAGCTGCTCGGCCGGAAGCCCGGCGCCCTCTCCGGCGGGCAGCGCCAGCGCGTCGCCCTGGCCCGCGCCATCGTCGCCCGCCCCTCGGCGTTCCTCATGGACGAGCCCCTCTCGAACCTCGACGCCAAGCTCCGGGCCCAGACCCGCCTCGAGCTCGTGGAGCTCCAGAAGCGCCTGGCCACCACCTTCGTGTACGTCACCCACGACCAGGTCGAGGCGATGACGATGGCCGACCGCATCGCCATCATCAACGACGGTGAACTCCAACAGGTCGGCCCGCCCCAGGCCGTCTACGACCGCCCCCACAACCTGTTCGTGGCCCGGTTCATCGGCTCGCCGCCCATGAACACCGTGCCCGGTCGGGTGGTCGTCGAGGCCGACGCCACCCACGTCGACCTCGGGGGGCAACGGATCCCGGTGGCCCCCCTCGCCGCCGAACCGCTCGCCGACGGCACCGAGGTCGTGGTGGGGGTGCGACCCGAGCACCTCGTGGTCGACCCCGACGGCCCCGTGAAGGCCACCGTGCGCGCCGTGGAGTGGCTCGGCCACGAGCGACTGGTGCTGTGCGAGATCGGCGGCGCCGAGGTCACGGTCCGCCAGGCCAGCAGCGACACCCCCGTCACCACCGGGGAGCAGCTGCCGCTGAGCGCCGACCCCGCCGAGGTCCACCTCTTCAGCCCCGACACCACCGGGCGGCTGAATTGACCGACACCACCGACCTCCTCGTCGACGCCACGCCGACGTCCACCCCGCCGCCGGCGCCCACCCCGGTGCCGCGCCACCGCCGCCGACGGCTGCGCGACGCCGGCGTCGCGTACCTGTTCCTGGTGCCGTCGGCGATCGTCTTCGGGATCTTCTTCTTCTACCCGCTGGTCCGGCTCGTCTACCTGGGCCTCCACCAGCAGAACCGCTTCGGCACCAGCGAGCGCTACGTGGGGCCGAGCCAGTTCACCGACGTGCTGACCGGCGACGAGTTCACCTCCGGGCTGGAGATCAGCGCCAAGTACGTGCTGTTCACGGTGCCGCTGGGCCTGGTGCTCGGCGTGCTGCTGGCCGTGGCCGCCAACCGGCGCCTCAAGGGGATCAAGATCTTCCACACCATCTTCGCCTCCACGGTGGCCAGCTCGGTGGCCGTGGCGTCGGTGGTGTTCCTGGTGCTGCTCAACCCCCAGATCGGCTACTTCTCCGACCTGTCGTTCTTCAGCCTCGCCGACCCGGACACCGCGCTGCGCGGCGTCGCGCTCTCGTCGGTGTGGCAGAACCTCGGCCTCACGTTCATCATCGTGCTGGCCGGCCTCCAGGCCGTCCCCGACGAGATCCAGGAGGCCGCCACCCTCGACGGGTACGGCCCGTTGCGCCGCTTCTTCCGCGTCACGCTCCCGCTCATCAGCCCGACGCTCATGTTCCTCGTGGTGGTGCTGGTGATCTTCGCCCTCCAGGCGTTCGCCCAGTCCGACATCCTCACCGCCGGCGGCCCGGTAGGGGCCACCGAGACCCTCGTCTACAAGATCTTCTACAGCCAGCAGCCCTCCGACCAGGGCACCGGCTCGGTGATCGCCATCGGCCTGTTCGGCATCACCCTCGTGGTCACCCTGGCCCAGTTCCTCCTCCTCGACCGGCGGGTGCACTATGGGAACTGACACCCTCCAGGCGCCGTGGAAGAAGGCCGCCTGGTACGTCGTGCTCACCGTGCTCGGCGTCATCGTGCTGTTCCCGGTGTACATGACGCTGATCCGGGCCCTGTCCACCCCGGCCGACTACGTCCAGGCCGGACAGCCGCCCTGGCCCGTCGCCGTGCAGTGGGGGGTGTTCGCGAGGGCCTTCGACCTCGGCGACCTCGGTCCGAAGCTGCTCACCAGCGCGGTGGTCACGGTCATCATCGTCGGGGCCCAGCTGGCCACCTCGATCCTCGCCGCCTACGCCTTCGCCTTCCTCGAGTTCCCGTTCAAGCGGGTGCTGTTCCTCGTCTTCATGGCCACCCTGATGCTGCCCATCGAGGTGACCCTCATCCCCAACGTCGGCACGATCCGCGACTGGGACCTGCTCAACAGCTACCCCGCGCTCGTCGGGCCGTTCCTGGCCACCGCCTTCGGCACCTTCCTCATCCGCCAGGGCTTCCTCGGCATCCCCCGCGACCTGCGCGACGCCGCCGCGCTCGACGGGTTCGGACACCTCGCCTTCCTGCGCCGCGTGGCCATCCCGGTCACGAAGCCGATCGTGGCGTCGTTCACGGTGATCGCGTTCCTGGCCGCCTGGAACCAGTACACCTGGCCGCGGGCGGTGGTCACCGAGGGCCGCTGGGAGACGATCCAGATCGGCCTCAAGACCCTGTCGGCCTCGACCGTCGACCAGAACAACATCGGCTTCGCGGGCGCCATCATCGCCGCGATCCCGGTCCTGCTCCTGCTCATCTTCCTCCAACGCCAACTGGTCCGAGGCCTCACCGCCGGTGCGGTCAAGGGCTGACCCCCCGAACCGAAGGAGACCCCACATGTCTCGCTCCACCCACACCCTGCGCGCCGCCGGCGTGCTGCTCACCGGGCTGCTCGTCGCTTCCGCCTGCGGGGGTGGCTCCGACGACGCCGGCAGCGACGACGTCGGTCGCCCGGCCACCGACACCATCGAGCTCCCGGACTGCCCGGTCGACGCCCTCGACAGCGCCACTGCGCCGGTCGACATCACCGTGTGGTACCAGCTGAGCGGCAAGGCCGGCTCGACGCTCGAGGCTCAGGTGGCGGCGTACAACGCCTCCCAGGACAAGGTCCGCGTCACCGCCGAGCTCCAGGGCGCCAACTACGACGAGCTGTTCAACAAGTACACCCAGGGCATCCCCACGGGCGACCTGCCCGAGATCCTCGTCAGCGAGGACACGACCACCCAGGCCCTCATCGACAGCCAGACGGTGCTCCCCGCGCAGGCCTGCTTCGACGCCGCCGGGGCGAGCACCGACGGGTTCGCCGAGGCGGCGGTGAACCACTTCACGGTGGGCGGCGCGATGTGGCCGGGCACGGCCAGCGTCTCGGGGCTGCTCACCTACTACAACAAGAACCACTTCCGGCGCGCCGGCCTCGACGCCGAGACGCCGCCCGGCACCCTCGCCGAGGTCCGCCAGTTCGCGGAGACCATCAAGGCCGCCGGCGTCACCGGCACACCGGTCGTGATGCTCATGGACTCGTGGTTCGTCGAGACCCAGCTCGCCGGGGCCGGCCAGCCTCTCGTCAACAACGACAACGGCTACGGGCCCGACCAGACGACCGAGGCCGCCTTCGACACCCCCGTCACCCTCGAGGTGTTCGAGTGGATCGACCAGATGGTCGCCGACGGCCTCCTCACCCCGGTCCAGTCCACCCCCGGCACCGTCGACCACTACCTGGCCATGGCCAGCCAGAACGCGTCGATCACCGTCGAGACCTCCACCGCGGCGACGTCGGTGGTGGCCTTCCTCGGCGGCGACACCACGGTGCTCGGCGAGGAGAACCGGGCCGAGGCGGCCTCCACCGACACGAGCGGCCTCGACATCGGCGCCGGCGCCATGTTCGGCATCGACGAGGCGGGCGCCACCCAGATCGGCGGCAACGGCTTCTTCATCATGGACGGCGACACCTCGTCGGAGGCCCAGATCGCCGCCGCCTGGGACTTCATCACCTGGTGGAACCAGATCGACCAGCAGGCCACCTGGAACATCGAGGGCAGCTACCTGCCCTTCCTCGACGCCGCCGCCGAGGACCCGCGGGTGCAGGAGTTCTGGTCGACCCAGCTGGCCGGGAAGTGGCTCGGCATCGCCTACGACCAGCTCCAGGCGATGGACCCCGACTCCACCGGCGCCCTCATCGGTCCCTACGACAAGTTCCGCATCGCCATGACCGACGCCATGGCCGCCGTGTCGTTGCAGACCACCGATCCGGCCACCGCCATCGCCGAGGCGTCGGCCGAGGTGACCGCCGCCCTCACTGCCTACAACGACTCGTTGTAGCCCGACCCAGGAGGCCACCGTGGCCACGACCCGATCCCGACTCCTCGGCGCCATCGCCGCCCTGAGCCTCGCCGCCCTGCTGGCCGGCGCATGCAGCAGCGGCACCGACGACGCCACCGACGACACCGGGGGCGGAGGTTCTGCCGAGCTGCCGACCTGCCCGCTCGACGCCCTCGCGTCGGCCACCCAGCCGGTCGAGATCACGGTCTGGCATTCCCAGGTCGCCGAGCCCCAGAAGACCATCGAGGCCCTGGTGTCGCAGTACAACGCCTCGCAGTCCAGGGTGCGGGTCAGCCTCGAGAGCCAGGGGGCCAGCTTCGAGGAGCTGGTCCGCAAGTTCACCCAGGCCATCCCCACCCGTCAGCTCCCGGCGGGGATCGTCGTCGACGACACCTCCACGCAGTTCATGGTCGACTCAGGCGTGGTGCTCCCCGCGCAGAGCTGCGTCGACGCCGCCGGCTACGACATGTCGCCGTTCGTCGACACGGCGGTCGACTACTACACCGTCGACGGGGCGCTGTACCCGGCGTCGGCGAACCTGGGCGCGGCGCTCACCTACTACAACAAGAACCACTTCCGGCGCGCCGGGCTCGACCCCGAGGTCCCGCCGACGACCCTCGAGGAGCTGCGGACCACCGCCGAGGCCATCAAGGCCGCCGGCGTGGCCGACAAGCCGATGGTCTACGCGGTGGCACCGTGGATCTTCGAGTTCTGGATGACCGGGGCCGGGTCGTCGATCGTCGACAACGACAACGGCCGCAGTGGGGACGGCGCCCAGGCCGCCACCCTGGCCGGCAACCCCGAGGCCACCGAGCTGTTGACGTGGATGAGCGAGATGCAGGCCGACGGCCTCCTCGAGGTCATCCCCTACGCCGAGGGCCAGATCAACCAGTACCTGGCACTGGCCAGCCAGTCGTCGTCGTTCCTCGTCGAGTCGTCGAGCGCCGCCACCTCGGTGGCGTCGTTCCTCGCCGGCACCCTCGACATCACCGACCTGGGGGCCACGACGCCGGTGCCCGCCGACACCTCGACGCTCGACATCGGCGCCGGCCCCTTCGCGGGCATCACCACCGGTGGTCGGGGCCAGGTCGGGGGCAACGCCTGGTACATGACCAACACCGGTCCGCCGGAGGTGCAGGCGGCCACCTGGGACTTCATGACCTTCCTGAACTCCGAGGACGCCCAGGCCCAGCTCGCCCTCGGCGGGTCGTACCTGCCCTACCGCGAGTCGGCCGCGCAGGACCCCCGGGTGGTCGAGAACTGGACGACGACTCTGGCCGGTCGCTGGCTGTCGATCGCCAACGAGATGGTGGTGGACGGCATCGACCCGGCGTTCCCCGGCCCGCTGATCGGCCCGTACACCGAGACCCGCCTGGCGGTCCGCAACGGCCTGGAGGCGCTGACCGTCGAGAAGGTCACCCCCGAGGTGGCGCTCGACGGCATGCAGGCCGAGCTCGACGCCGCCTTCGAGCGCTACCGCGACGAGGGCTTCTGATCGCCGGTCGCCCTCGATTCAGCGGGGCAGTGTCGCCTGGCCGTACTCCCAGCTGGGGAGCTGCTCGATGCGGGCCAGCACCCAGTCGTACTCGCCGGACATGACCGCCACCTTGCAGTAGCTGCACACGCCGGCGATGTCGAGGTCGAGGGGCGCCCCGCAGTTGGGGCAACGATCGGCGAGGGTGCCGCCCTCGGGCCTGGTGACCGCCCTCGATGAACGCTGGAACGCCCAGTCCTCGGTCCACGGCTCGACCCGGGTGCTGCCCCGCACGACCTTGTTCTTGTCGTTCAGGTCGATGTCGTAGTCGGCGCAGCTGGCGAAGAAGCGAACCAGGATCGTGTCGTAGGTGGCGTCGCTGTCGGCCCACACGATGACGGTGTTCTGGATGGCCAGGTTCTCCAGCACGTTCTGCTTGCCGGCCGACAGGTACTGCTCGATCTGAAACCGGTGCTGTTGCCAGATGGCGTCGGCCATGACCCGCCGGGCCAGTTCGGGGGTGCGCTCCACCCAGGCGCGCTGGATGACGAAGAACGCCTTGTTGACCTCCGTGACGAACGCCGAGGGGTCGAAGGCGGGGTCGTGGGCGCGGATCTCGTCGAGGCCGACCTGGAGCTCGGCGAGCGACCCGGCGTGCTGGCGGGCCACGTCGGTGCCCGACAGGTAGGCACCCTGGCTGGGGTTGACGGGCTGGCTCGGCATCATGCCCCGGCCGCCACGCCGGGCGGACAGGAACACCATCATCACGATGAAGAACATGAAGCCGCCGCCGAAGAGCAGCGTGAACAGCGCGCTGGCCCCGACGGTGCCCACGCCCGAGCCGGAGAACCCGCCCCCGCCGCTGGAGAACCCGCCGCCGCCGGAGAACCCTCCGCCCCCTCCGGAGAAGCCACCGCCGGTGCCGCCGCCGGCGCGGAACCAGAGCGCGGCGATCGCCGCCAGCGGAGCCAAGAAGGGACCGGGCAAGGTCAGCTCGACGCCGGGGTGTCGTCGGACGGTCCGGGGGTCGGGTCGTCGGCGCCGTCAGGAGCAGCGGCGCCGGTCGCCTGGGCGACGGCGGTGCCGCACGACGCGCAGAACTTGGCTCCGGCCACGAGCTCGGTGCCGCACTCGGCGCAGAACCGGGCCTGGGGCATCGCCGTGCCGCACTGGTGGCAGAACTTGGCGCCGGCCGGGTTCTCGGCACCGCAGCCGGCACACGTGATCGCCGCGCCGGCGGGCGCCGTGCCCTGACCGGCGAACCCTTCGCCGCCGCCGGCGAACCCGGGGGCCGCAGGCGGCACGGGGCCCTGGGCGGGGGGCTGGGTCATCTGGTTGGCCATGCCCATGCCCACGCCGATGAACGCCGCGCCGGTGCCGTCGCCGCCGCCCTTGGCCATGCCCTCGCCGGCCCCGAGCAGCGCCTCGCCCTGGGCGTACTGCTGGAACCCGCCGGCCAGGCGGCTGTAGGCCGTGTCCTTGGCGAGCTCCTTGAGCGTCGCCTGGTCCTCGGCGGAGAGGTTGATGTCGAAGTTGCCCATGCGGGCCACGGCCAGGCCGTAGTCGGCGATGGCCTCGTTGGTGGCGGCGATGACCACCGGTTCGATGTCGGGGATGTAGGCCGACAGGCCGAGCACCGGCCATCCGTTGCGCACGATCTGGCGGGTGACCTCGGTGCGCATCACCTTGATCATCTGCTGTTCGAGCCAGTCGGTGATGTGGTCGTTGTCGGGCACGTCGATGGTGCCGACCAGGTTGAGCACCAGCTTGGTGGGATCGGTGACCCGGAAGCTGTACTCGCCGAACACGCCGAGGGTGACGATGTTGCCGGTCTGGGGGTCCTGGACGTCGTCGATGCGCCCCCCGAAGCGCTCGCTCGTGTACTCGCGGGTGCCGACGAAGAACAGCTCGGCGCGGTAGGCGTTGCCGGCGGTGGCCCAGTCGATGATGATGCCGATGCCCATGAGCTCGTCGGCCTCGACGCGGTGCTGGCCGGGGCCCATCACCCCGGCGACCTCGCCCTTGTTGACGAACAGCGCCAGCATGTCGGGCTCGACGATCAGCCGGCTGCCCTTGCGCAGGTTGACGTCAGGCCACTTGAAGAGGACCTGGTCCTTCTTGTCGTCCGGAACGGCGATGAAGACGCCACCGAGGATCGCCACGACACCACCTCACGAGCTCGTGCGCACCCCGTGCGGGTGCACGCCGCCGAGCGTACTGCCCGACCCCGGAGGTGCGCGGGTGCCCGGGAACGGCACCGGACGGCCGGTAGATTCGCCGGGTGCCTCCCCCCGCACCCCAGACTCCCGATCCTGCCGACCCGGGCCGCCGGCGCTTCCTGGTGCTGGGCGGCAGCGCGGCGCTGGCCGCCGCGGTGGCAGCCACGGGGTGCAGCATCGGCGGGGGCGACGACGGCGCGGGAACGGTCCAGGTCACCGAGCCGCCCCGACCCGTCCCGCCCGTCCTCCCGGGCGCCGCCCCGGCACCCCCGAACGACACGGTGTTCGACGTGGTCATCAAGGGCGGGCGGATCATGGACCCCGACACCGGCTTCGACGCGGTGGGCGACGTCGGGATCATCGGCGAGCGGATCGCGTCGATCTCCCTCGACCCCCTCCAGGGCGCGACCACCGTCGACGCCACCGGGAAGGTGGTGGGGCCCGGCTTCGTGGATCTGCTCTCCTACGAGCCGAACTCCTACGGGGTGTGGTTCAAGATCGGCGACGGCGTCACCACCAACCTCGGCATGCACGGCATCACCCAGCCGAGCAACGCCGCCGGGTTCTTCGACACCTACGCCGGACCGAACGGCCCGCCGCTGCACTACGGCGGGGCGGTCTCCGACCAGTACTTCCGCGAGACGCTCGGCATCCGGGGCACGGCCAGCGACGCCCAGCTGTCCCGGTTGAGCGACGCCGTCGCCGAGCAGATCGAGGCGGGGTTCATCGGGATCGCCATCGACCCCGAGTACGCCCCCGACATCGACTACGACGAGTACGTGGCCCTCGGCCAGGTGGCTCGTGAGCTGAACGTCCCGATCTTCACCCATGTGCGGTACTCGAGCCCCGAGCCGCCCGAGAAGAGCTCGCTGCTGGCCATCGACGAGGTGATCCGGGTGGCGGAGACCTCGGGGGCGTCGGTCCACGTCGACCACATCCCGTCGATGGCCACCCACGTGATGCCCGAGGCGATGGCCAAGCTCGAGGACGCCCGGGCCCGGGGCCTCGACATGACCGGGTGCTTCTACCCGTACACGTTCTGGGGCACCTACCTGGCGTCGGCCCGGTTCAACGGCGACTGGCAGGGCCGGTTCCGCATCTCCTACGAGGACCTCCAGCTCGCCGGCACCTCCGAGCGCCTCACCGCCGACTCGTTCCGGCGGTACCAGGCCCAGAACAAGCTGGTCGTGGCCTACGCGATCCCCCAGGAGGACGTGAACGCCGCCGCCCAGGTCGACTGGACGATGGTCGGCTCCGACGCCATCCCCGAGTCGAGCAACAACAACCATCCCCGGGCGTCGGGCTGCTTCGCCCGGCTCATGGGCCCCTACGTGCGCGACCTCGGCGTGCTCACCCTCGAACAGGCGCTGGCCAAGGCCACCATCATCCCCACCCGTCGGGTCGAGGCGGCGGTGCCGATGATGCAGCGCAAGGGCCGCATGCAGATCGGCGCCGACGCCGACATCACCGTGTTCGACCCTGCGACCATCGCCGACACGTCCTCGGTGGAGGACCCGGCCAGCATGTCCGCCGGTGTCGACCACGTCCTCGTGATGGGCCAGGTGGTGCTCACCCCGACCGGCGTCGACGAGAGCGTCCGCGCCGGGCAGCCCATCAAGGGCTCCACGGCGTAGCGCACACTGCGGCGGGGCATCGGCGACGGTCCAGCCGGATGGGCGGCAGCGCACCGATGCCGGGGGGATGCGCACCTCGGTGCGCCTGGCGAGGACGGCGTGGTCGACCGGAGCGGTGGGCAGCATCGTCGCCCGACCGAGCAGCTCGCAGTCGGAGGAGATGGCGTTCGTCGCGGGCACCAGCGAGGACCTCCATCAGGGTCTGCTCCACGCCGGACGCGCCGATCGGGACCTCCTCGCCACGGTCTCACCCCGCGGAGACGCGAAGCGCCCCGCTCTCCCACGCTCGTTCCGGCCGGCCCGATACCCGGTTGCGGGGAGAACGCGCTGGTCACTGGCTGCGCGAACCAGGAGATCGCCGCTGCGTCGGGTGGTGCTCAGATCACTTCGATCGGGCAGTTCGTGCCCGGGGCGTTGGCCAATCGGGTGTCGGTCGTGAGCAGGGCCGTGGCGTCGGTCATCTCGGCGAGGGCGACGTAGGTGGCGTCGTACGCGCTCAGATTCGACCGGAGTGCCCACATCCTCGGACGGAGCCAGTCGGCCGGGAACCTGGTCAAGGCGAGACGCATGAAGCCATCCAAGGCGGACGCGCCTTGCTGCTCGGTCAGGATCTTCCGGGCGACGAGACGCCGAAGGACGTTGGTCACTTCGCTGTCGATGAGGTGGGGAACGGCGAGCTCCTCGTCTCCGAGACGATCGGGATCGAGGTCGTTCGCAACGAGTCCGACGATGACGCCGGCATCGACGACTCTCAATCGCCGCGTCCCTCGTGCAACGCGCTGAGGATCGTGTCTCGATCGACATGGCCTCGAACCTTTGCCTGCGTCTCTCTGATCACGGCGGCGTTCGCGTGCACCGCCTGCGCACGCTTGGCCAGGTGCTCCAGTTCGCGCAGCATGTATCGGGTCAGGGACAGACCCTCGGCCTCGGCCGCGTCAGCCAGCGCCTCGTGGACGTCATCGGGCACGTTTCGAATCTGGATCACTCTGGACACGGCCGCCAGGCTACCACTCTGATGGGTGCACATCGCACCCATCAGGGGTTCGGTCGGACACCGCCCCGAACCGGTTGGTGAGGTTCGGTGGACCGCCGTGGGGCCTCTCCGATGTGCTCCGCGCTGGTGAGACGTGGCCCCATCCAGCCGGCGACAGCGACGGACCGACCAACGGAAACCACGTGTCCACGCTCTGAGGTCAACCGCAACCGCAGGATCCGCCCCGACGCGTCCACCGGCACGAACGACAACCCCGAGATCGCCGTTACCCCATACGAGAGGTTGATCTCCCCGCCCGACACCGGAACCCCGAGTAGCTGGGCACCAGAACCGGCCGTTGCCACGAGGCCGACAGCCACAACAAGTCCCGCCGGGGTGGCGACGAAGAACGCCGTAGCGGCGAGGC
>JALOLR010000018.1 GCA_025455885.1 Acidimicrobiales bacterium | reverse complement strand
CGACAACTGCCCGATCGCCTCACCGGTGTCACGACGCCGCAACGCCGCGAACACCACCAACCCCGCCAACACCACGACCACGGGAACGACGATCACCAGAGGATTCATGACTGCTCCTGCGTCAGCACCATCAGAGCTCGAAGAACATCCCGCCCGTCCACGGGGCCACGAAGTTGAATCCGGGGCCTCGGAAGAACGAGCCGATGATCACGAGCACCGCCCAGAACATGAGTTGCACCGTGAAGATTGACACGGCGAACTTGCGGTCCTCGGGCTTGTTGGACGGGTTCTTGTCGATGTAGGGGGCGAGGATCAACAGGAAGATGCCCATGCCCGGGATGGTGACGCCCGCCACCATCGGGTGGAACATCGTGAGCAGCTCCTGCAGGCCGAGGAAGTACCAGGGGGCCTTCGACGGGTTCGGGGTCTCGTTGAGGTTGGCGAGGGCCAGCAGCGGGGCGTTCACGAAGATCGAGAAGATCAACGTGAAGGCCAGCACGGCCAGGGCGGCCACGAACTCGACGGCGAGCAGGTGGGGCCACGTGTGGACCTTGTCGACCGGCGTCGACTTCACGTCCTGGATCGATCCGGCCTTCACCACCGTGAGGAGGCGCTGGGTGTGACCGCCGGGGCCGGTGGCCATCGGCGGCGGCGCCGCTTCGGCGACGGCCGTGGCCACGCCACCACCCGCGGCGGGGGCCGCTGCGACCTCGGCGCCGGCCTTCTTCGACTTGGCCGACTTGGAACGCTCGAGGAGGTGGGCGGGGATCTTGCTGGCCTCGCCGCTCGGCGCGGCGGCCTCGGCAGGAGCCTCGGCGGTCGCGCCGGCGTCGTCGGCGGGCGCCGCGGCCTGCTCGGCAGCCTTGGCGCGGGCGGCCTCGGCCCGCTTGCGGAGGTGTTCGGGGATCTCGGTCATGTCCGGTCCTTTCCGATCACAACGGCCCGGAGATGCCGCCGTCCTTGCGCACCCTCCAGAAGTGGATGGCAAGGAAGATCACGGTCACGAAGGGCACGAAGAGCACGTGGAGGACGTACCACCTCAACAGCGTGTCGGTGCCGATCTCGCGTCCCCCGAGGAGGACGAAGCGCACTTGGTCGCCGAAGACGGGGGTGTAGCCCATCATGTTCGTCCCCACGGTCACCGCCCACAGGGCCAGCTGGTCCCACGGCAGCAGATAGCCGGTGAACGACAGCAGCAGGGTGAGGGTGAGCAGGATGACGCCGATGACCCAGTTGAACTCCCGGGGCGGCTTGTAGGCCCCGTGGTAGAAGACCCGGGCCATGTGCAGGAAGACGGACAGCACCATGAGGTGGGCCGCCCATCGGTGCATGTTGCGCACCAGCAGGCCGAAGGTCACCGAGGTCTGCAGGGCGTAGATGTCGTTCCACGCCTGCGCGGCGGTGGGCCGGTAGAAGAACATAAGGAAGATGCCCGTCACCGTGAGCAGGATGAAGAGGAAGAAGCTGAGCCCGCCGAGGCAGAGCGTGTAGCTGACCTTCACCGCGTGGCGCTTCACCTTCACCGGGTGCAGGTGGTACAGCACGCTGTTCATGATCACGTAGGAACGGTTCCGGGGGCTGTCGGTGTAGCCCTTGCGGAAGACCGAACCGGGCCGGAAGATCGAGTTCCAGGCCTGCGAGCCCTGCGTCTTGTCGACGATGTCGCTGAGTCGTTGCCCTGGCGTCTTCTTGTCGCCGGGGCTCTCCATGGTCTTGGCCAAGGGTCTTGCTCCGTTGCTCTCGTGACCGAAGGGGTGGCGGGTGGGGTGGGGAGAGGGCCGTCAGCCGAGGCGCATGCCGTAGCCGTAGCCGTAGGTGGTGGTGCGCTGGTGGGGATCGCCGTCGGCGGGGGCGTCGCCGACCTTGCCGAGGATGATCACCCCGGTCGGACAGCGATCGACGCAGAGGGCGCAGCGGGTGCAGACGTCGTCGTCGATGAGGAAGACGGAGTGGTCGCCGGGGTCCTCACCGGGGAGCTCGGTCCCCTCGGCCTCGTCGATGGCGGTGGTGGTGACGAGGTGGATGCACTTCCAAGGACAGATGTCGACGCAGCCCTCGCAGGTGATGCACTCCGACTGGTCGATGTGGATGAACTGCTTGGGCTTCACCGCCTTCGAGAGCCACGCCGCGTCGACCTCCTGGAGGACGTAGTCGTCGCGGAACTCCGGCATCGGCGGGTTGGCGTCGGTGCGGGCCACGGGTCAGGCCTTCCTCACCAGCGGTCGACCGAAGTCGGACTCGACCACGGCCGGCACCGCGGACTCGGCGGCCTTCTTGCCCCGGTTCTGCCAGACCGCCCAGAGCCAGATGTTGATGCCGAGGAACACGACATAGATGCCCACCGCGACGAGGTCGCGGAGCACGAGGTAGTTCAGGGTGATCGGGTTCCAACCGCCGAGGCTCTGCGGCTCGAGGATGGAGCCGGGTCCGAGCAGCAGCTTGTCGGGGCGCCACCCGAGCTCGTTGTCGGCCCAGGTGAGCCAGAGGTGGGGCACCACGCCGTAGACCCAGAACCACAGGAAGAACACGTAGGTCGCCGCCACCATGGCCTCGCCCCAGGTGAGCATCGTGCCCACGGGGCGCCGCTTGCGGTAGGGGAAGATCACCGCCACCAGCACCACGCTGAGGAGCAACGACAAGACGAACGCGACCACCCGGCTCGGACCTCCTTCGTGAACTCGATCACAAACGACGTGGACACCGACCGAGCAGCCCACGGCGCTCGATCACGAAGATTGTCTACCACCCGTCCCGCCGCCGGAGCACATCCGGGGGACCCCTGATCCGGCGGAGGACGTCGCTCCCCGTACTTGGTGCCCGCACGCGCCGATCGTTTAGGGTGACCGACGCACGGTCGCACGACCGGACGCCTGACTCACCGCCGCCCTCGGAGGAGCTGTGACCGAAGTTCCCGAGCACCTGCTCAAGCGCTCCCAAGACCGCCGTGCCGCCCTCGGGCTCGGGGGCGGGGGGGCCGGTGGTGACGGAGGGCCGCCGGCGGCGGCCGCAGCTGCTGCCTCGGACGAGCCGACGCCCGGGAGCGCGGTGACCCCTGCGGCGGGGGCGACCGCCGCGGCCCGTCCGGCCGCCTCCGTGCCGGCCGAGGTCGAAGCCCCGCCGCCTCCCCCTCCGCCCTACGTCCAGGCCGCGCTGACCCGCAAGAAGATCCCCATCTGGGCCATGCCGATGCTGGCGTTCCTGCCCGTCTGGGCGATCATCTACGTGGGCGGGCTCTCCCCCGCCGACACCGGCGAACCCACCCAGCTCGAGCTGGGCGCCGAGATCTACGCGGCCCGCTGCGCGAGCTGTCACGGCGCGGGCGGGGGCGGCGGCGTGGGCCGGGCGTTCACCGACGGCGAGGTCGTCAAGACCTTCCCCGACATCATCGGCCAGCTCGACTTCGTCTGGCTCGGGAGCACCGGGCTCGGCCCGGGCGGCACGCCCTACGGCGACCCTGCACGCGAAGGCGGCCCGCACCTCACCCTCAGCTACAACGGCAACCCGATGCCCGCCTTCAAGGACGTGCTCACCCAGGAGGAGCTCCTCGCGGTGGTCCGCTACGAGCACGAGGTGCTCAGCGGGCAGCCCGCCGACCCGGCCGACCTCGACGCCGACGGCAACCTCCTCCGGGAGGGGGAGCCGCTCCTCGACGCGGAAGGCAACCTCGTGACCCCCGAGGGCGAGCTCCTCATCGGCCCGGACGGCGCGCTGACGATCGCACCGAACTACAGCGCCGGCGGGACGCCCGCCCCCTGAACCAGCGTCGGCGCCCTTGACCGCGGTGTCAGGGCGTGACGATCGGGAAGGTCGGATCACCTCGGTCGACGAGGGCGCGAAGGCGGTCGAACACGTCGATCGGGCCGTCGACGGAGGCATCGCCGGACGAGACCAGGTCGGCCAGCGAGACGAGCCCGAGCAGCAGCGCCCCGAAGCGGTCAGCGGGCACGGCGACGGTGGCGTCGACCTCGTCGTCGTGGCGCCCGACCACATGGGTGAGCACCCCGTTCTGCAGCCGCAGCAGGTAGCGCTGGCCGGTGTCGCTCGTGGTGAGGTTGACCCGTAACCGGACGTCCCACGCCCGGGGGCCGTCGATGCGGACAGCCAGGACGTCGATCATCTGGCTGATGGTGAGCTGGCTCAACATGTCGAGCGGAAGGGTCGCCGACGACGGGACCGGCCCCTCCCGCAGCTCCTTCGCGCCCACCAGGAACACGTTGCGCCAGGTGGCGTTCTCGGCGCCGTAGGCGAGCTGCTCGAACGTCGCGGCCAGCAGCTCGCGCGCCTCGACTGGGCCCGGGTCGGCGAACACGGCGTGGTCGAGCAGCTGAGCCGCCCACCGGAGGTCGCCCTCGGCGATCGCGGCGCGGGCCCTCGCGACCACCGCGGCGTAGCCGCCCATCGCCTCGACGTAACGCCGGGCGGCCGCTTCCGGCGGATGGGGCCAGAGGCGGGCGGGATTGCCGTCGTACCAGCCCATGTAGCGCTGGTACACGGCCTTCGAGTTGTGGCTCACCGAGCCGTAGTACCCCCGGGTGTGCCAGCGCTCGGCGAGGCTCGGGGGCAGCTCGAGGACCTCGGCGATCTCGGGTCCGGTGAGCCCTCGGTTGAGGAGGCGCACGCTCTGGTCGTGGAGGTACCCGTACAGGTCGCGCTGCTCGCCCAGGAACTCGAGCACGCGGTCCGACCCCCACGTCGGCCAGTGGTGGGAGGCGAAGAGCATGTCGGTGTCGGCACCGAACAGCTCGACGGACTCGTCGAGGAAGTGGGCCCACGCCCGGGGGTCGCGGACCAGGGCGCCACGCAGGGTCACGATGTTGTGGAGGTTGTGGGTGGCGTTCTCGGCCATGCACAACAGGCGCTGTTCCGGGAAGTGGAAGTTCATCTCCGCCGGCGCCTCCGTCCCCGGCGTCAGCTGGAACACGATGCGCACGCCGTCGAGCACGACCTCCTGACCGGTGTCGGTGATGTCGACGTTCGGCACGACGAGGGAGATCGTGCCGGTCGAGTTGTAGGGCCCGAGGCCGCTCGTCATCTGCCCGAGCGGACCCTTCTCCAGGTCGGCGCCGTACATGTACGCGGCCCGCCGGGCCATGGCGGGGCCGGCAGTCAGGTTCTCGCTGACGGCGTGGGCGGTGAAGCCCTCGGGCGCCAGGATCGGGATGGCACCGGGCTCACCGCCGGGCAGCACGCCCCGCGCCCCGCCGAAGTGGTCGACGTGGCTGTGGGTGTAGACGAGCGCGGTGACCGGCCGGTCGCCACGCACCGACCGGTACAGCGCGAGGGCCGACGCCGCCGTCTCGGTGGAGATGAGGGGGTCGATCACGATCACGCCCTCGTCGCCCTCGACGATCGTCATGTTCGACAGGTCGAGGCCGCGCACCTGGAAGAAGCCGGGCGCGATCTCGAAGAGGCCGTGCAGCAGGTCGAGCTGTGCCTGGCGCCAGAGGCTGGGGTTGACCGACGGCGGGGCCTCCCCCGTCACGTCGCCGTACGCGGTGAGGTCCCACACGATCCGCCCGCCCGTCCCCCGCACCACCGGCTCGTCGAGCGCCGCGACGAACCCCCGCCGGGCGTCGTCGAAGTCCCGGCGGTCGTGGAACGGCAGCGTGGCGCGCAGCGCCTCGTTCGCCCGTCGTACGTGCGCTCCCGCGGTCATGGCCGTCCTCCCCGGTCGTCGGCGTCGTCGCGCTCCCGAAGGTAGGTCCTCCCCCGAGTGGCGAGGGGAAGCGCCAGCGACCGAGCCACACCGCGTCCCGAAGAGGCGTCAGCCAAGGAAGGCGCCGAACATCACAGCGGTTCGTGCCAGCCGCCGTACGCCGCGGCGACCGCCTCGGCCTCCGGGGGGCCCCACGTCCCGGGGTGGTACAGCCGCGTCGGCGGCGGCTCGTCGAGCACCCGCTGAACGATCCGCCACTGCTCGTCGACGCTGTCGTGGCGGCCGAAGCGCCGGGCGTCGCCCGCCATGGCGTCCTCCAGGAGGCGCTCGTAGGGCTGGGCGGTCGCGCCGACCAGCTCGTCATGGGTGACCTGGAGGTCGACGGGCCGGCTCACCAGCCGGTCGCCGGGGACCTTGGTGTGGAGCTGCATCATGATCCCCGCCTCGGCGCCGAGCCGGAAGCGCAGGTGGTTGGGGTGGGGTGCCGGGGCGCCCTCCGGGGCGAAGAGCATGCGGGGCGGCGTGGTGAACTCGACGATGGCCTCGGTGGCGCTCATCGGCAGGTTCTTGCCGGCCCGGATGAGCCACGGCACGCCCGACCAGCGCCACGACTCGATCTCGAAGCGCAGGGCCACGAACGTCTCGGTGTCCGAGCCCGGGGCCACCCCGGGCTCGTCGACGTAGGACCGGTACTGGCCCCGCACCACCTGGGCCGGGTCGAACGACGGGATCTGGCGGAAGACCTTGGCCTTCTCGTCGCGCAGCGCGTCGGCGTCGGCCGCCACAGGCGGCTCCATGGCCAGGAGGGCGACGATCTCGAGGAGGTGGTTCTGCACGACGTCGCGCACCACCCCCGCGGTGTCGTAGAACTTCGCCCGTCCCGAGGTCCCGAAATCCTCGGCCATCGTGATCTGCACGCTCGAGATGAAGTTGCGGTTCCACACGGGCTCGAGCAGCGAGTTGGCGAACCGGAACACCAGGAGGTTCTCGATGGCGTCCTTGCCGAGGAAGTGGTCGATGCGGAACACCGAGGTCTCGGGGAACGCCCGCCCGAGGACGGCGTTGAGCTCCTGTGAGGAGTCCCGGTCGCGCCCGAAGGGCTTCTCGACCACCACCTTGGCCCCCTCGGTGAGGCCGGCGGCGAGGAGGCCCTCGACCACGTCGTCGAAGAGGGCCGGTGGGATGGCCAGGAAGAAGAGCGGGTGCTCGGCGCCGGAGAGGCGCTCCCGGAGCCGGTCGTAGGTGGCGGCCTCGCGGTAGTCGCCGCTGACGTAGCAGAGCCGGTCCGAGAAGGCGGCCCAGGTGGCCGGGTCGAGCGGTCCGTGCTCGGCGAGCGACTCGCGGGCCCGCGTGCGCAGGTCGTCGTCGGACCACGGTGAGGTGGCCACCCCGACCACGGGCATGTCGAGCAGACCACGCTCGGCCAACGACCCGAGGGCCGGGAAGATCTTCTTGCGGGCGAGGTCACCGGTGGCGCCGAAGAGGACCAGCGCGTCGGTGTCGTGCACGGCGGGCACCGGCGCGTCCGTCGGGGGCATCGTCAGGGGGTCACGGATCCGGCGACCGCCTGGGCCGCCTCGCGGGCCGCTCCGGCGATGGCGTCGAGCACCTCGTCGTCGTGGGCCAGGCCGGGGAACATGATCTCGTAGGCACCGGGGGCCATCGCCACCCCTCGATCGAGCATCGCGTGGAAGAACGCGGCGTAGGCCGCCTCGTCGGTGGTGCACGCCGTCGTGTAGTCGGTGGCCGGCTCGGCTGCGAAGCGGAGGCCGAGCAGCGGCCCGAACCGGGGCACGACCGCGGGGATCCCCGCGGCCCCCAGCGCGGACGAGAACGCCCCGGCCAGGCAGTCGGCGCGTGACTCGACGAGCGCGTAGGCGTCGTCGTCGAGGAGGTCGAGGACGGCGAGCCCGGCGGCGGTGGCCAACGGGTTCCCGGACAGGGTCCCGGCCTGGTAGACGGGCCCGAGGGGGGCGAGGACGTCCATCACCTCGGCCCGGCCGCCGAAGGCCCCGACGGGCAGGCCGCCGCCGATGATCTTGCCGAAGGCGGTGAGGTCCGGGCGCACGCCCAGGCGGGCCTGGGCACCGCCACGCGCCACGCGGAACCCGGTGATGACCTCGTCGAAGACGAGCAGTGCACCGACGCGATCGCACTCGGCGCGGAGCCCCTCGAGGAACCCGGGGACCGGGGGCACGAGGCCCATGTTGGCGGCCACCGGCTCGACGATGACCGCCGCGAACGACTCGTCGAGCGTGGGCACGACGTTGTACGGGGCCACGACGGTGTCGGCCACCGCGCTGGGGGTGACCCCGGCCGACGCAGGGAGCCCGAGGGAGGCCATCGCCGTCCCGCCGGACACGAGCAGTCCGTCGCTGTGGCCGTGGTAGTTGCCGGCGAACTTGAGCAGCTTGGGACGACCGGTGAAGCCCCTGGCCACCCGGATGGCGCTCATGGTGGCCTCGGTGCCGCTGTTGACCATCCGTACCTTCTGGCAGGACGGGACCCGTTCGGCGATGGCTTCGGCCAGCTCGACCTCCCGTGGCGTGGGGGCGCCGAACGAGGTGCCGTCGGCGGCGGCGGCGGCGACGGCCTCCACGACCTTCGGGTGGGCGTGGCCGGCGATGACGGCGCCGTAGCTCTGGACGAGGTCGAGGAACGTGCGCCCCTCGACGTCGGTGACCCGTGCCCCCCGGCCGCGGGCGACGAAGTAGGGAGTCCCGCCCACGCTGCGGAAGGCCCGCACCGGGGAGTTCACGCCGCCGGGGATCACCCGCAGGCCGCGCTCGAAGAGCTCCTCGTTCGTGCGGGCGGACCCGGTGCTCATCGCCGAGCCAGGGTCTCGGCGGCCGCGCCGGCGGCGTAGGTGAGGATGACGTCGGCCCCGGCCCGCTTGATGGACGTGAGGTGCTCGAGCATCACCGCCGGACCGTCGATCCACCCGCGCTCGGCGGCGGCATGGACCATCGCGTACTCCCCCGACACGTGGTAGGCGGCCAGCGGCACGTCGAGCTCGGCGCGAGCTCGGGCGATGACGTCGAGGTAGGCGAGTGCGGGCTTGACCATCACCATGTCGGCACCCTCGGCGACGTCGAGACGGATCTCCTCGAGCGACTCGCGCACGTTGCGAGGGTCCTGTTGGTAGCCGCGCCGGTCCCCGCCGTCGGCGATCGTCACGTCGACGGCGTCCCGGAAGGGCCCGTAGAGGGCGGTGGCGTACTTCGCGGCGTAGGCGAGGACGGCCACGCCGGTGAAGTCGTCGTCGTCGAGCGCTTCGCGGATCGCCAGGACCTGGCCGTCCATCATCCCCGAGGGGGCGCACACGTCGGCCCCGGCCTCGGCCTGGGCCACCGCCACGCGGGCGTACAGGTCGAGGGTGGCGTCGTTGTCGACGGCCCCGTCGGAGCCGACCACGCCGCAGTGGCCGTGGTCGGTGTACTCGTCGAGGCACAGGTCGGCCATGAGCACGACCTCGTCGCCCAGGTCGGCGCGCAGGTCGCGCAGCGACACCTGGACGACGCCGTCGGGGTCCCAGGCGCCCGAGCCCTCGGCGTCCTTGGTGCGAGGGACGCCGAAGAGCATCACCGCCGGCACGCCGAGCCCGACGAGTCGCTGGACCTCGGCCCGCACCGAGTCGCGTGTGTGCTGGACCACCCCGGGGAGCGACCCGACGGGCGCGGGCTCGTCGATGCCCTCGCGCACGAAGAGGGGGGCCACGAGGTCGTCGACGGTCAGCACGGTCTCGGCGACGAGCCGGCGCAGCGCCGCCGTGCGGCGGAGGCGGCGCATCCGGCGTTGGGGGAAGCTCACCGGGTCAGCCTAGGCACGGCGCCTCGGGCCGCCTCCCCTGGGTCGCCGGGGGCGGGGGCGCCGCCGGGCCGGGGCCGGCGAGGGATCGGCGAGGTGCCCGACGAGGGCGTCGACGAGCCCGTCGATGGTGTGCACGTCGGCCACCACGTCGACGCGCAACCCGTGGCGGCGGGCCGTGTCGGCGGTCACGGGCCCGATGCAGGCCACGGTCGGGGGCACGGCGTCGGCGCCGAAGGCGTCGAGGAAGCGCTCGACGGTGGACGCCGAGGTGAAGGTGACGACGTCGGAGCCGGCGACGGCGTCGCGGGCGTCGGGCGGCACCTCGGCGGGGACCGTCCGGTAGGCGTCGACGACCTCGACGTCCCACCCCAGCGATCGCAGCCCGTCCGGGAGGACCTCGCGGGCGACCTCGGCACGGGCCAGCAGCACCCGGCCGCCGTCGGCGGCCGGCAGGGGGAAGGCCTCGAGCAGCGACTCGGCCACGAAGCGCTCGGGGACGAGGTCGGGCACGAGGTTGCGCCCGGCCAGCGCGTCGGCGGTGCCCGGGCCGATGGCGGCCAGCTTCACACCGGCGAGGTCGCGTCCGTCGCGGAGCACGTCGCAGAAGCGGTTGGCCCCGTTCGACGAGGTGAGGACCACCCAGTCGTGCTCGTGGACGCGGGCCACGGCGTCGCGCAGCCCGGCGCCGCCGTCAGCGGGGTCGACGATCTCGATCGTCGCCACCTCGATCGCCTGGGCCCCGAGGTCCCGCAACCGCGCCGCGAGCGTCGACGCCTGATGGCGCGGCCGGGTCACCACGACGGAGTGGCCGAACAGGGGACGCGACTCGAACCAGGGGAGCTCGCTGGCGGCGACGGCCCCGATGACGATCGTGCTGGGGGCGGCGAGGTCCTCGTCGGCGATGGCGCCGAGCGTGGAGCGGACGGTGTGCTGCTCGGGTCGGGTGCCCCATCGCACGGCGGCCGCCGGGGTGTCGGGCGAGAGGCCCCCGTCAATGAGCCGACGAACTATCTTCGGGAGGCGGCCGACGCCCATGAGGATGACGATGGTCCCGCCGACGCGGGCGATGGCCTCCCAGTCGAGCTCGCCCCCCTTGTCGGGGTCCTCGTGGCCGGTCACGACCGTGAACGACGTCGATGAGTGGCGCAGCGTGACGGGGATGCCCGCGTAGGCGGGCACTGCGATCGCGGAGGTGACGCCCGGGACGACCTCGTAGCGCACGCCGGCGCGCTGGAGGGCGAGCGCCTCCTCGCCACCGCGCGCGAACACGAAAGGGTCGCCGCCCTTGAGGCGCACGACCTCCTGGCCGGCCCGGCCCCGCTCGACGAGGAGGGCGTCGATCTCGGACTGCGGCATGACCGCCCGTCCGGCCGACTTGGCCACGCTGATGCGTTCGGCGTGCGGCGGGGCCAGGTCGAGCAGCGCCGAGACCGAGAGGCGGTCGTACACCACGACGTCGGCGCGACCGAGCACCTCCGCGCCGCGCACGGTGAGCAGGCCAGGGTCCCCGGGGCCGGCCCCGACCAGGTAGACGGTCACGCGCCGAGGTTAGCGATCGGGCCACGACCGACCCGTGGGGCAACTGTCACGCGACCGTCGGACGACGGGAGGAGGTGATCGGATCATTTAGCGCTAAATTCGACGCACAGCCCCACCACCCCCATCGGGCGCCCGGTGCGCCCCACCCGAGACCGGAGGCGTCATGGAGACGTTGGCCATCCTTGCCGAGCGAGCGGAGTGGATGGACGAGGCGGCGTGCAAGGGGCGGACCACCCTCTTCTTCGGCGTCGCGGGCGAGCGGCCCGAACGCCGCGTGCGCCGCGAGGCCACCGCCCGGCGCCTGTGCGCGACGTGCCCGGTGATGGCCCCGTGCCGGGAGATGGCCCGCCGGAACCGGGAGAACGGGTTCTGGGGCGGGGAGAACGAAGAGGAGCGGGCCGCCGCCGGCCACGCCCCCCGGTCGATCAGCCGCCGGGCCGTGCAGGAGGCCGCCAAGGCCAGCTGACGACGGGGCGATCCGGTGCCCGGCGACCCGGCACCGGGTGGCTCGGGACCGGGCGGCTCAGGCCCGGACCGCCTCGTAGGCGGCCAGCGCCCGCTCGCGACTGGCCCGCAGGTCGACGATCGGGTGGGGGTACGTCGAGCCGAGCTCGACGCCCGCGGCGGCCAGCTCCAGGGGTCCCGCCTCCCAGGGCGCATGGACGACCCCGGCCGGCAACCCGGCCAGCTCCGGCACCCACCGGCGGACGTAGCCGCCGTCGGGGTCGAACTTGCGACCCTGGAGCACCGGGTTGAACACCCGGTGGAAGGGCGACGCATCGGGGCCCGTGCCGGCGACCCACTGCCAGTTCCCGACGTTCTGGGCCACGTCGCCGTCGACGAGGTGGTGGCGGAACCACCGTTCGCCGAGTCGCCAGTCGATCAGCAGGTTCTTGGTGAGGAACGACCCCACGATCATCCGCACCCGGTTGTGCACCCAGCCCGACCCCCGGAGCTGGCGCATGCCGGCGTCGACCATGGGCACCCCGGTGCGCCCCTCCTGCCACGCCGCCAGCCCCTCGGGGTCGTGGCGCCAGGCCAGCCGGGCGAAGGCGGTCTTGAGCGGCTCGTCGACCATCTCCGGCCGCTCGGACAGCGTGTGGGCGTACCAGTCCCGCCAGGCCAGCTGGCGCACGAGGGCGGCCCGCCCGGGCGTCGCGGTGCCCACGACGTCGATGACGGTGCGGGGCGAGAGCGTGCCGAAGCGCAGGTCGGGCGAGAGCTGGGAGCTGCCCACCCGGTCGGGGCGGTCGCGGAGGTCCCGGTAGTCGTCGACCCGTTCGAGGAACCACTCGAGTCGGGCCAGGGCCCCGTGCTCGCCCGGCGTCCTCGCCGCGCCCTCCTCTCCCCCGACGAGCGGGTAGGCGCCGCCAGGGTCGGGGCGGGCCTCGTCCGGGACGTCGACCACCTCCGCCGCGCCCGATGCCGGCCAGGGCGACCGGGCGGTGGCCTCCCAGACCCGGTGGAAGGGGGTGAAGACCTGGGACAACGAGCCGGCCCGGGTGCGCACGGATCCGGGTTCGTGGACGAGCGTGCCCCACCACCAGTCGCCGTCCACACCGGCGCTGCGCAGCGCCGCGGTCGCGCCGGCGTCGCGGCGAGCCGCGAACGGGGTGGTGTCGGCGTTGGCGTGCACGGTGACGGCGCCGAGTTCGGCCGCAGTGCGGGGGACCACCTCGGCGGGGTCACCGGTCGTGAACCGGAGCGAGCCACCCAGCTCGCGGAGCCGGTCGTCGAGGGCGAGCAGGTCGTGCAGGAAACGACGGCGGCGCAGCGTCCCGGCCCGGTCGAGCAGCCGGGGGTCGAGCACGTGCAGCGCGACCACCCGGGCGTGGGTCGCGGTGGCCGCCGCCCAGGCGGGGTTGTCGTCGAGGCGCAGGTCGCGCCGGAACCACACCAGTCCGAGGTCGTCACCCATGGCCCCCGAATCTACGGACCCGCCCCTCGATCGCCCGCCTCGGGCGATCGTCGCGCTCAGCCGGGTGGGGAAGGCGGCCGGCGACCGCGGATCGCCCTCACCCCGAGGACGGCCGCTCCGGCCAGCGCGCCCCCCACGGCCATCGCCACGATGGCCCCGACACCGTCGCTGCCTCCCACGGGCGAGGACCCCTCGACCGGCGCCGACGGTGGGCCGAACGACGCGGGGACGGCCCCGTCGGCGACGGCCCGACTGCCCCCGCACTGGTTGGCCGACAGCTCGCCGGCCTCGACCTCGGGCTCGAACTCGGACGCGGCGGTGCGCCCGAAGACCAGGAACGGGCCCTCGCCGCGCAGCTCGAGCCCGCAGCTGGCGCCGTCGCGGGCGGTGACGACGCTCTGGCGGGCGAAGACCTCGCCCTTGTAGACGCCGTCGACCTCGAAGATCAGCCGGGTCGGATCGTCCGAGGCGCCGTCGACTCCGGCGAGGGCCCCGCCGGGGAGCGTCTCGACCCAGTCGCCGACGAACACCGCGTCAGCGACGTCGAAGGCCTGCTCCGCGGTCAGCGGGGCGCACGAGCAGGCGGCGGCCGGCGAGGCGTCGAGCGCCACGAGCGCGGACGAGGCCACGAGGAGCGACACGACCAGCCCGAGGCGACGCACGCACGGAGGCTAGTGACCCGCCCTCGGCGACCGGGCCCCGCACCCGGTGATCAGGCGAGGGGGCGGCCGAAGGGGACGGTGTCGGTCCAGGTGACGAGGAACCGCTCGGCCAGCTCGCAGGCCCCGAGCAGCGGGCCCGCCGGGTGGTCGGCGACGGCGGCCAACGCGGCGGTGATGGCCTCGGCGCCGGCGTCGCGGGCGCCGTCGAGGGTCGGCTCGGGGCCGTCGACCGGCCAGGCGAAGAGTGCCCCGGCGGTGGTGACGAAGTCGGGCAGCACCGTGACGTCGGCCCGGCGCAGGGCGGCGAGGGCCTTGGCGGTGACGGGGAGCGCGCCGCCGGGCACGACGGCGCGCACCTGCAGCTGGGCGGCGACATCGTGATCGACGACACCGACCTTGGATCCGGGCACGAGGACGTCGGCGGCCACGGCGAGGACGTCGCCGGGAGCCGTGGTGCCGCCGAGCTCACCGACGAACGCCGGACCGTGGGCCCGCCACGCCTCGGCGAGCTCGTCGGCGGCGACGCCCCCCTCACGCACGAGGGTGCCGGTGGGCGTGGACACGGCGACGACGACCGCGCCGCGAGCGGCCAGCGCCTCGACGAGCGCCGGACCGGCCTCGTCGAAGCCCTCGACGGCGACGGTGGCGCCGTCGGGCGCGACGGCGGTGGCGACGGCGGCGGCCACCCCGGCCCCGCGGAGGTCGTGGCGGTGATCCCACCAGAGCGCGGGCCGGGGGTCGACGGCGCGCATGGCGTCGGCCTGCTCGGCGGAGAGGCCCTTGGCCGGCTCGAGGAGCAGCGCCCCTGCGGCGAGCTCGGGGGCGAGCTCCGCCATGAACGCGGTGACCGCGTCGTCGCGGTCCTCGGGTCGGGCGTTCACCGCCGCCGACGCGCCGCCGGCCCGTCGGCCGAACGCCGCGAACTGATAGGTCTGCGATCGGGCCAGCCAGCTCGCCCCGTCGACGAGGACCTTCGGGGCGCTGCGGACGATCCCGGCCGCCGGCACCTCGTCGGGCAGGTCGGTCACGACGAAGGCGTCGGCGGTCTCGAGCTTTCGGGTGGTCACGGCCGTCGAGTCAAACACACGGGCCGGCCGGCGTCCGATCCGCGCGACCCCGCCTCCGGCCGTCCCCCGCCCCGGGTGGGGGTCACAATGGGCACCATGGAAGAGACCATCGAGGTGCTGATCGAGATCCCCCGCGGGAGCCGCAACAAGTACGAGGTCGACCACGAGACCGGTCGCATCCGCCTCGACCGGAGGCTGTTCGCGGCGACGGCCTACCCCACCGAGTACGGCTTCATCCCCGACACGCTGTCCGAGGACGGCGACCCCCTCGACGTGCTCGTCCTGACCGAGGATCCCACGTTCCCGGGGTGCTACATCGTGTGCAAGCCGGTGGGCCTCATGTGGATGGAGGACGAAGCGGGGCCCGACGCGAAGGTGATCTGCGTCGAGCCGAGCGAGCCCCGGTGGAAGGACATCGACGACATCGACGACCTGCCGGCCGAGATCCTCGCCGAGATCAAGCACTTCTTCGACGTCTACAAGATGCTCGAGCCCGGGAAGTTCTCGGTGACGGGGACGTGGGAGGACCGGACCGCGGCGTGGACCGAGATCGAGGCCTCCCGGGCCCGATACCGGTCACAGGGCACCGGGGCCTGACCATCCCGGGGAAACCCGACCCACGGGGTCGACTTTCGGGGTGGTGCTCCCTAGAGTGGCCGGCACGACACCTCACGAGCCACTGGAGGCTTGCACCATGGCCATTCGCCTCGGGGACACCGCCCCGGACTTCACCGCCGACACCACGCAGGGGGAGCTGTCCTTCCACGACTGGAAGGGCGACAGCTGGGCGGTGCTGTTCTCCCACCCCAAGGACTTCACCCCGGTCTGCACCACCGAGCTGGGCACCGTGGCCAAGCTCAAGCCCGAGTTCGACGCCCGCAACGTCAAGCCCATCGGCCTGTCCGTCGACCCGGTCGACTCCCACAGGGCCTGGGAGGGCGACATCGAGGAGACCCAGGGCCAAGCCGTCAACTTCCCGGTGATCGCCGACCCGGAGCGCACGGTGGCCGACCTCTACGACATGATCCACCCGAACGCCAACGACACGCTCACGGTGCGCTCGGTGTTCGTGATCGACCCCGCCAACAAGGTGCGCCTCACCCTCACCTACCCGGCCAGCACCGGCCGCAACTTCGACGAGCTGCTGAGGGTCATCGACTCGCTCCAGCTCACCGACGGCTACAAGGTGGCCACCCCGGCCAACTGGACCGACGGCGACGACGTCATCGTCGCACCGGCGCTCTCCGACGAGGAGGCCACGGAGCGGTTCCCCAAGGGCTTCACGACGCTGAAGCCGTACCTGCGGATGACGCCCCAGCCCGACAAGTGATCCCTCGGGGGGTCCGGGCCCCGGTCGAGGGGGAGGCGCCACCACCGGCGCCTCTCCCGCGCCGCGCCCGGGACCGCAGCGCCTGTCCGGCCGCCGCTGCACTCCCTTAGGCTCTTCGGTGTGACCGCCACCGAGACCGCCCCCCCTGCACCGCCCCCCGCCGGTTCCGACCTGGCCGCCCGCACGGTGCACGCCAGCAAGGTCTACGGCTCGGGCGACACCGAGGTCCGCGCCCTCGACGACATCACCGTCGGGTTCGAGCGGGCCCGGTTCACGGCGATCATGGGGCCCTCCGGGTCGGGCAAGTCCACGCTCATGCACTGCATCGCCGGCCTCGACACCCTCACGGCAGGTCAGGTCTTCATCGGTGACGTCGACCTGAGCGAGCTGAACGAGAAGCAGCTCACCACGCTGCGCCGCGACACCATCGGCTTCGTCTTCCAGGCCTTCAACCTGGTCCCGACGCTCACGGCGGCCGAGAACATCACCCTCCCGCTCGACCTCGCCGGCCGCAAGGTCGACCAGTCCTGGTACGACACCGTCATCGGCGCGGTGAACCTGGGTGACCGGGTCGGGCACCGCCCGAGCGAGCTGTCGGGCGGCCAGCAACAGCGCGTCGCCGTGGCCCGGGCGCTCGCCAGCAAGCCCCAGATCATCTTCGCCGACGAGCCCACCGGGAACCTCGACTCGAAGAGCGGCACCGAGATCCTCGAGTTCATGCGCACGGCGGTCGACGAGTTCCGCCAGTCGATCGTGATGGTCACCCACGACCCGGTGGCGGCCTCGCACGCCGACCGGGTGGTGTTCCTCGCCGACGGCAAGGTCGTCGACGACCTCGAAGGCCCGACGACCGACATCGTGCTGGCCCACATGCGCAGCCTCGGGGAGGACCTCTCCACCGACCAGTCGGCCTGATGCTCAAGCTCACCCTCCGCGGCCTCGCCGCGCACAAGGTGCGGCTGATCGCGACCGCCGTCGCCGTCTTCCTCGGCGTCGCCTTCATGTGCGGCACCCAGGTCCTCACCGGGAGCGTCAGCGCCAGCTTCGACAAGGTCTTCGCCGACGTCTACGCCCAGATCGACACCGTCGCCCGGTCGACGACCCAGGTCGAGACGCCCTTCGGCGACGAGCGGGCCAAGATCGACGGATCGCTCGTCCCGCTGGTCGCGGCCGTCCCCGGCGCGGCCGCCGCCGAGGGCCAGGTCATCGGCCAGATCCGGGTGCTCGACAAGACCGGTGAGCCGCTCGCCCCCAGCACCGGGGCCCCGAACTTCGGGCTCAACTGGCTCACCTCTCCGGCCCTGAACGGCTGGACCGTGGACGGCGCCCCGCCCACCGGCCCCGGCGAGATCGTGCTCGACGCGAAGTCCGCCGGCGACGGCGGGTTCGCCCTCGGCGACCGCGTGGACGTCGCCGACCAGCAGGGCATCCGCTCCTTCGAGCTGGTCGGCATCGCGAAGTTCGGTGAGCTCGAGACCTGGGGCGGCGCCCAGGCGGCGCTGTTCGAGACAGCCACCCTCCAGGAGCTGCTCCAGGAGCCGGGCCGGTTCGACTGGATCTCGGTGGCCGGTGAGGAGGGCGTCTCCCAGTCCGAGCTCACCGAGCGGGTGGCCGAGGTGCTGCCCGCCGACACCGAGGCGATCACCGGCGACGAGTTCACCGAGGAGAGCCAGACCGCCTTCCAACAGCTGATCTCGATCTTCAACACGTTCCTGTTGACCTTCGCCCTCATCGCCCTGTTCGTCGGGTCGTTCATCATCTACAACACCTTCTCGATCATCGTCGCCCAGCGCACCAAGGAGCTGGCCCTCCTGCGGGCCATCGGCGCCAGCCGCCGCCAGGTGCTGTCGTCGGTGATGCTCGAGGCGCTGGCGGTGGGCCTCGTCGCCTCGGCCATCGGCGTGGGCCTCGGCATCCTGCTCGCCATCGGGCTCAACGCCCTGCTGCGCAACGTGGGCTTCGCGGCCCCCGACACGCCGCTCATCGTGCCGCCGTCGGCGGTGATCTCGTCGATGCTCGTCGGGACGCTCATCACCCTGGTCTCGGCGGTGTTCCCGGCCCGCAAGGCGGCGTCGGTGGCGCCCGTCGCAGCGATGCGCGACGTGGCCGTCGACACCAGCTCGCGGTCGCGGATCCGTCTGGCCCTCGGCCTGGTGATCGTGGCGCTCGGTGCCGGTCTCCTCTACCTCGGCCTCTTCGGGGGCGGCGACAACTCGCTGCAGCTCATCGGGGCGGGAGCGGCGGCGGTGTTCGTCGGGTTCGCGGTGCTCGGGCCCGTCACCGCTCCCCGGCTGTCCCGGGTGCTCGGCGCGCCGCTCCCCGTCCTGAGGGGGGTGACCGGACGACTGGCCCAGGAGAACGCCATCCGCAACCCCCGGCGCACGGCCAGCACCGCGTCGGCGCTCATGATCGGCGTCGGGCTCGTCGTCTTCATCGCCGTCACCGCCGACTCGCTGAAAGCGTCGACCACCGACGCCATCGACGACTCGGTGCAGGGCCAGTACGTGGTCAACACCTCCGGTTTCGGCCCCACGGCGCTGCCGCCGTCGCTGGCCGAGGAGCTGCGCGCCCTGCCGGAGGTCGAGACCGCGGCGAGCGTCCGGGGCGGCTTCGCCACGGTCGACGGGAACGCCCAGATCGTGCTGGCCGTCGAACCCGCCGACCTCACCCAGGTGATCGAGTTCAGCGACGTCGAGGGGAGCTTCGCCGCCCTCGGCGGCAACGGCGTCGCCATCAGCGAGCAACAGGCCACCGACGACGGGCTCGCCCTCGGCGACACCCTGCCGGCCACCTTTCTCCAGGGTGGCGAGACGACGCTCGAGGTCCAGTCGATCTACCGAACCCAGTTCCCGCTGCAGGGAGCGGGGTGGATCATCGACCAGGAGCTGTACGCCCGCTACTTCCCTCCCCAGCAACAGACCGACCAGGCGGTCTACGTCAAGCTCGTCGACACGAGCCCCGAGGGCATCGCCGAGGCCCGGCCCGCCCTCGACGCGGTCGTCGCCCCGTTCCCCGGCGCCGAGCTCCAGGACCTCACCGAGTTCAAGCAGAGCCAGACCGACCAGGCCAACCAGTTCCTCGTCATCGTGTACGTCCTGTTGGCGCTGGCCCTCGTCATCGCCATCGTCGGGGTGATCAACACCCTGCTGCTCTCGGTGTACGAGCGCACCCGCGAGCTCGGGTTGCTGCGGGCCGTGGGCATGAGCCGCGGACAGGTGCGCTCCAGCGTCCGCTGGGAGTCGGTGATCATCGCCCTGATCGGCACCCTGACCGGGCTGCTCATCGGCCTCGTGTTCGGGTGGGCGCTCGTCCAGGCCCTCGAGGACGAGGGCATCACGGTGTTCAGCATCCCCGTCGGCCAGCTGGTGATCATGGTGTTCCTGGCCGCCCTGGCCGGGGTCGGTGCCGCCCTGTACCCCGCGTTCCGGGCCGCCCGCCTGAACGTCCTGACCGCCATCGCCACCGAGTAGCCGGGAGCACCAATGGCCCTCGATCCCGCCCACCTCCCCGACGCCGTCACCGAGTTCCTCCGCGAGCGCCACCTCGCCACGCTCACCACGCTGCGCCCCGACGGCACCCCCCACGTGGTGGCCGTCGGCTTCACCTGGGACGCGGAAGCGGCGGTGGCCCGGGTCATCACGTGGGCGGGCAGCCGCAAAGCGCGCAACGTCGCGGAGCGCTGGGCCGGTCCGGCCGCGGTGTGCCAGGTCGACGGGGGCCGGTGGCTCACCCTCGAGGGTTCGGCCACGGTGACGGGGGAACCGGGGCCGGTGGCCGACGCCGTGCGCCGCTACACCGAGCGGTACCGACCCCCGAAGGACCGCAGCGACCGGGTGGTCATCGAGATCCAGGTGGCCAGCGTGATGGGGCGGGCATGATCCCCGCGACGCCCGGGTGCCCCTCGGCCGGCCCGCGACGGCCCCCGCGACGCCCGGCCGGACGCGGGTCCTTGTAATCGGGGTGCGCGGCGGCGAAGCTCGACGGATGGAACTCACCGACCGGGATCGGGCGATCCTCGACTTCGAGCGCTCGTGGTGGCACGAGACCGGCCCCAAGGAGATCCAGGTCCAGGAGCGCTTCGAGCTGTCCGCGACCCGCTACTACGAGATCCTGGGCGAGCTGCTCGACAGCCCCGAGGCCTACGCCTACGACCCGCTCGGCGTGCGCCGCCTGCGCCGCCTCCGCGACCGCCGTCGGCGGGTGCGCCAGGAGTCGTCGAGCGAGAGCACGGAGCAGCAGGGGCCGTGAGCGAGGCCTCGGGCCGCACCGCCTCCGGGCCGGCTCGCGACAACCTCGTCGGCGCCCTCCTCATCGGCGCAGCCATCGTGATCGGCCTGGTCCTGCTGGTCAGGGGCTACGACCAGGAAGGGGCCCTCGTCACCACCGATGCGTCGACCGAGACGACGGCCACGACCGCGGCGCCGCCCACCACCGTCGAGCCGGTCGCCCGTCCCCCCGCCGAGGTGCCGGTGATCGTCGCCAACGGGGCCGGGGTGGCGGGCGCCGCCGGGAACCTCAAGACCACCCTCGAGAGCTCGGGCTACACCACCGTCGGCACGTCCGACGCCTCCCCGGTCACGACGACGCTCGTCTACTACGCCGAGGGCTGGCAGCCCGAGGCGAAGGCGCTGGCCACCCTGATCGGCACCGACCCGGCCGCCGTCCGGGTGCTGCCCACCGAGCCGCCGGTCGAGATGGGCGACGCCACCGTGCTGGTGGTCCTGGGGCCCGACAAGGCCACCGCGGGTTGACCCCCGCGCCGGACGACGACCCGTTCGGCCCGCTCCTGGCCGATCCGGGCGGGGCCGGGCTGTTCACCGACTTCGACGGGACGCTGGCGCCGATCGTCGACGACCCCGACACGTCCCGACCGCTGCCGGGGGCCCCCGCGGTGCTCGAGGGACTGGCCGGCCGCCTCGCCCGGGTGGGGGTCGTCTCGGGCCGGCCCGTCGACGTCCTCGAACGGTTCTTCGCACCGGCCATCGCCCTGTCGGGCCTCTACGGCCTGCAGCGGTCGATCGGCGGCCGGCGTCTCGACCACCCCGAGGCCGCGGCCTGGGGGCCGGTCGTCGACGACGCCGTCGAGCGGGCCCGCACCGCCGGCCCGGAGGGAGTGCGCGTCGAGCACAAGGGGCTCTCGGTCACGTTGCACTACCGCGAGCGGCCCGACCTGGCCGTCGCAGCGGAGGAGTGGGCCGCCGCCGAGTCGAGCCGGACGGGGTTGGGCGTCCACCGGGCCCGCATGTCCGTCGAGCTGCATCCGCCGATCGACGCCGACAAGGGCACGGCGATGCTGACGATGGCCGAGGGCCTCCGGGTGGTGGCCTTCGTCGGCGACGACGTCGGCGACCTCCCGGCGTTCGCAGCGCTCGACGATCTGGCCACCCGCGGCGTGCGCGGCGTGAAGGTGGCCGTGCACTCCGCCGAGCAGGACCCCCGTCTGGCCGACGCCGCCGACGCCGTCGTCGACGGACCGGAGGCGGTGCTCGGCCTCTTCGCCTCGTTGCTCGATCGCCTGGGCTGACCAGGCTGAGCGGCCTCAGCCGGCGGCGGCGAGCTGCTCGGCGAGCCAGTCGGCCGGGCTGCGTCGGGTGGCGACGGCACGGAGCCGTGCCGCCTCGTCGGCCCGCTCGGACCGGCCGAGCGCCAGCGCCTCGGCCATCGCGTCGGCCGTCCCGGCGACGTCGTAGGGGTGCACCGCCCTCGCCACGCCGCTCATCTGGTCCCAGCTCCCGGCCTCGGGGCTGAGCAGCAGCACGGCGTCGCGCTCGTTGACCATGGGACCTTCCATGGCGACGAGGTTCAGCCCGTCGCGGATCGGGTTCACCACGATCACGTCCGCCCTCCGCAGCGCCGCCACAGAGCGGGGGAAGGCGTCGGAGGGGTCGAACAGGACGGGGGTCCACCCGGGGGTGGCCCAGCGCTCGTTGATGCGGCGCACCATCGTCTCCACCTCCTGGCGGTAGGCGAGGTACTCGGGCAGGCCCTCCCGCGACGGGTAGCAGAAGGCACCGAAGACGACCCGCTCCCGCCACTGCGGGTGGCGCTCGAGCAGGTCGTCGTAGGCCGCGAAGCCGCGGAGCAGGTTCTTCGACAGCTCGATGCGGTCGACCCGGACGAGGAACGACCGGTCGCCGACCACCGCCTCGAGGTCGGCCAGCTCGGCGGCGCTCGCCTCGGAGGCCGCCGCGGCGGCCATGTCGTCGGGGTCGGGAGCCAGCGGGGCGACGAAGGTGGCGGGCGCGCGGCCCAGCTGCTCGGCGCAGCACGCCGCGAACGCGTCCGCCCAGCGGCCGCTGTGGAACCCGCAGGCGTCGGCGGCGGCCATGCCGGCCAGGAGCTCGGCGCCGAACGCCGGGGGGAGCACCCGCCACTGGTCGGGGCCGGCGAAGGGCGTGTGGCTGAAGTGGACGGTGTGCAGGTCCGGCCGGGTGGCCCGCAGCAGCGCGGGGACGAGGGCGAGGTGGTAGTCTTGGATCAGCACGGCCGCGCCCTCGGGCGCCTCCTCGGCGACGACATCGGCGAAGGCCTGGTTGACGTCGCGGTAGGCCTGCCACGCCTCGTGGAACCGGGTGTCGAACCGAGGCCGGCGAGCGAGCTCGAAGAGGCCGTGGTGGACGAACCACAGGGTGGCGTTGCACACGACGTCGTAGGCCATCCGGTAGGTGGAGGCGTCGATGGCGAGGGTTCGGACGCGGAACCCCTCGGCCTCGATCACCCCCTGTTCGGCGGCGACCCGATCGCCGTCGCTGATGGCCGCCGCGATCCAGGTGGCGTCGGTGCCCCGCACCAGCGGCCCCACTCCCGACACCAGCCCCCCCGCGCCGCGCCGGGCCGACAGCTCGCCGTCGTCGCCCACCGCGAACGAGAGGGGGCCTCGGTTCGACACGATCACCACGGGACGCTCGGCCATGGCTCCTGTCTACCCCGACCGGCCGAACGCCCCCACCGCCGACCGGTCGGGGTGGTGCGGGCCGTCGGCGACCATCATGGGGTGATGCGCGTGCTGGTGGCACCGGACAAGTTCCGCGGGACGGCCACCGCGCGCGCCATGGCCGACGCCGTCACCGCGGCCCTCGTGGCGGCGGGCCACGACGCCGAGGCCCTCCCGTTGGCCGACGGTGGCGAGGGCTTCCTCGACGCCCTCGGTGGGGCGAACCGCACGACCGTCGTCCGGGGGCCGGACGGCACGCCGGTCGAGGCGCCGTGGCGGTTGCACCGTCGCCTGGCGGTCATCGAGATGGCGACGGCGTCGGGGCTCGACGTGGCGGGCGGTGCCGAGGGGAACCAGCCCGTCGACGCCACCACCTTCGGCACGGGGGAGCTGATCGCCGTGGCGGTCGAGTCGGGGGCGACGCGCGTCCTGGTGGGGGTGGGCGGATCGGCCACGACCGACGGCGGCTTCGGGGCCCTCCAGGCGCTGCACCCCCCGCAACGGCTGAAGGGTGTCGACCTGGTGGTCGGGTGCGACGTGACGACGGGGTTCGTCGACGCCGCGGCGGTGTTCGGCCCCCAGAAGGGGGCGAGCCCGGCCCAGGTCAAGCTGCTCACACGCCGGCTCGAGCGGCTCGCCCAGGTGTACCGGGAGGAGTCGGGCGTCGACGTGACGGCCCTCCCCGGGGCGGGTGCGGCCGGCGGCCTGGCCGGCGGGTTGGCCACGGTGGGGGCCGAGCTGGCCTCCGGGTTCGACGTGGTGGCCGAGGAGCTCGATCTCGACGAGCACCTCGAGGGCGTCGACCTGGTGGTCACCGGGGAGGGCTTCCTCGACGACGAGTCCTTCGCCGGCAAGGTCGTCGGCGGGGTGGCCGAGGCGGCCGCCGAGCGGGGGGTGCCGGTGCTGGCCATCGTGGGAGAGATCGTCGACCCGGCGCCACCGCTGCCCGAGAACCTCACGATCGTGTCGCTCACCGAGCGCTTCGGCTCCGAGCGCTCCCACGCCGACCCGTGCGGCGCCGCCGCCGAGGTGGCGGTCGCCCACTGTGCCCTCGCTCAGGGCCGGATGGGGCGTGAGGCGTAGTCGGGCACCGTGGCGAGCGGCGGCCGCTCCCGGTAGACGATCTCGACGGCCTCGAGCTCGGGAGGGGCGAGCAGGGCGCGGTCGGGGGCGAGCCCCGGGGCGGCGCGGCGCAGCGCCGCCTGGAGGACCTGCGCGGCCATCGGCGACAGCTCGTGCAGCGGACGGTTCCGGTGCACGCGCTGGCCGAGGTCGACCTGGGCGAGCCGGTCGACGCCGAACCGGGCGGCGATGTCGATCAACAGCGCGATGTCGACGCCGTACCCCTCGACGAACGGGACCTGCTCGAGCACCTCGCGTCGGCCGCCGTACTCGCCCGACAGCGGCTGCACCACCCCGGCCAGCTCCGGGAACAGCAACGTGAGGACCGGCCGGGCGACGAGCTCGGTCACGCGGCCGCCGCCGCGCACGTGACCGTCGACGGGCCGCTCGTAGAAGCCCTTCACGAAGGCGAGCTGCGGATCGGTGAGCAGCGGCCCGAGCAGGCCGGTCACGAAGCGGGGGTCGAAGTCCTGGACGTCGGCGTCGCACCACACGACGAGGTCGCCCTGCGACGCGTAGAGGGACTTCCAGAGGGCCTCGCCCTTCCCGTGCCCGGTCCCGTGCCCGGGGAGGATGTCGGCGGCGTCCACCACGCGGGCGCCGGCGAGAGTGGCCTCGGTGGCGGTGCGGTCGCTCGAGTGGTCGTCGACGACCACGATCTCGTCGACGAGCCCGACACGGTCGACGAGCTCGGCCCGGATCGTGTCGACGATGGCGCCGACCGTCGTCTCCTCGTTGCGAGCCGGGATGCACACCGAGACAGTGGTGGTGCCCTTGGCCGCCACGAGGTCGGCCGCCGGGAACTCCGAGGCGGCGTGGGTGCGCAGACCGGGGGACACGGGGACATGATCCCACGGCCGATACCATCAGCCCCTCTCCGCCGGGACGACCCGGCGCCGGCCGTCCCGGCGCCGCCGACCGACCGACCGACCGACCGTACGACAGACTGCAAGGATCTCCCATGAGCGTGACCGTTCGCGTGCCCCCCGTGTTCCGCACCATGACCGGCGGCCAGTCCCAGGTCGCCGTCGAGGGCGCCACGGTCGCCGAGGTGTTGACCAACCTCGACACGGCCCACCCGGGGTTCTCGGCCAAGCTGCTCGACGACGAGGGCGCCCTGGTGCGCTACGTCAACGTCTTCGTCGACGACGACGACGTCCGGTTCCTCGACGGCCTCGCCACCCCGGTCCCCGACGGGGTGACCGTCTCGATCATGCAGGCCGTGGCCGGCGGCTGAGCTCCCGGCGGCGCGGAGCGCCGCTGGTGCGAGGCGGGCCGCTGGCGCTTCCCCCGCCTCGCCCGGCCCGACCCCACCCCAGGCCCACGCACCGCCGGCGGCGCGGAGCGCCGCTGGTGCGAGGCGGGCCGGCCCCGGGTTGCGATCCGGGCGCCGCGGTGGTTTGCTGTTAGCAGTCTCCGACCGAGAGTGCTAACACCCCACGGAGGGAACCACCCCAATGGCAAAGACCATCCAGTTCGACGAAGAAGCACGACGGGCGCTCGAGCGCGGCATGAACAAGCTCGCCGACGCCGTCCGCGTCACCCTCGGCCCGAAGGGCCGCAACGTGGTGCTCGACAAGAAGTGGGGCGCCCCCACGATCACCAACGACGGTGTCTCGATCGCCAAGGAGATCGACCTCGAGGACCCGCTCGAGAGGATCGGCGCCGAGCTCGTCAAGGAGGTCGCCAAGAAGACCGACGACGTCGCCGGTGACGGCACCACCACCGCCACGGTGCTGGCGTGGTCGATGGTCCGCGAGGGCCTGCGCAACGTGGCCGCCGGCGCCAACCCGATGTCGGTCAAGAAGGGCATCGAGGCCGGCGTGGCCGCCGCCGTCGAGGGCATCAAGGCCGTGTCGGCCGACGTGGAGGACAAGAGCCAGATCGCCCAGGTGGCCGGCATCTCCGCCGCCGACCCGGAGATCGGCACGATGATCGCCGAGGCCATCGACAAGGTGGGCAAGGACGGCGTCATCACCGTCGAGGAGTCGAACACCTTCGGCATGGAGATGGACCTCGTCGAGGGCATGCGCTTCGACAAGGGCTACATCTCCCCGTACTTCGTCACCGACACCGACCGGATGGAAGCGGTCCTCGAGGACCCCTACATCCTCCTGGTCGGCTCGAAGATCACCGCCGTGCGCGACATGGTGCCGGTGCTCGAGAAGGTCATGCAGGCCGGCAAGCCGCTGGTGATCATCGCCGAGGACGTCGAGGGCGAGGCCCTGGCCACCCTCGTGGTCAACAAGATCCGCGGCACCTTCAACTCGGTGGCCATCAAGGCCCCCGGCTTCGGCGACCGCCGCAAGGCGATGCTCCAGGACATGGCCATCCTCACCGGCGGCCAGGTCATCACCGAGGAGGTCGGGCTCAAGATCGAGAACGCCACCATCGACCTGCTCGGCCAGGCCCGCAAGATCGTCGTCACCAAGGACGAGACCACGATCGTCGAGGGCAGCGGCGAGGAGTCCGACATCGAGGGCCGCATCGCCCAGATCAAGGCCGAGATCGACAACACCGACTCCGACTACGACCGCGAGAAGCTCCAGGAGCGCCTCGCCAAGCTGTCCGGCGGGGTCGCCGTGCTCAAGGTCGGCGCCGCCACCGAGGTGGAGCTGAAGGAGAAGAAGCACCGCATCGAGGACGCCGTGTCCACGACCAAGGCGGCCATCGAGGAGGGCGTGGTCGCCGGCGGCGGCGTCACCCTGCTGCGGGCCCAGGCCAAGGTGCTCGATCTCGTGAAGGACCTGCCCCACGACGAGGCGACCGGTGCCCGCATCGTGGCCCACGCCCTCGAGGAGCCGATCAAGCAGATCGCCACCAACGCCGGCATGGAGGGTGGCGTGGTCGTCGAGCGGGTCCGTCACCTCGAGACGCCCAGCGAGGGCCTCAACGCCGCCACCGGCGAGTACGAGGACCTGGTGAAGGCGGGCATCATCGACGCCGCCAAGGTGACGCGCTCGGCGCTGCAGAACGCCGCGTCGATCGCCGCGCTGTTCCTCACCACCGAGGCCGTCATCGCCGACAAGCCCGAGCCGGCCGGCGCCGGGATGCCCGGAGGCATGGAGGACTTCTGATCCGACCGGGCCCGGCCCGGAGGCAGAGCCGAGAGCGAGGGCGTCCCCAGGGGCGCCCTCGCTCGCGTCCCGGCTCAGGTGGGGTCGACGCGCCGCAGTCGCGAGAGGAGGTGGTGGGTGAGCTCCACCCCGACGGCCGCCATCGCCAGGCGGACGACGAGCCCGTCACCGTCGACCGCCAGCTCGCGCTCGACGGCGGTCACCGACTTCGCGGTCGGGGTGAGCCCGACCACGTGGGACCGCAGCGCCACCACCCCGTCGGCGACCGTGCCGAGCAGCACCTCGGTCACACCGGTCGGTTGGGCGACGACCATCTCCACCCCTGCCCCGGCGGGCTCGCCGGCGACGCGCAGATAGCCCGTCTCGGCGTGCATCGGGGCTCGCGTCGCCGGGTCCCAGGTGCGCTGGGCGTACGACAGGAACGGCTTGCCGACGTGGGAGAAGGTCAGCCGCTCCACGTAGGCGAAGCTGTCGATCGTCGGGTAGCTGCCCTCGCCGGGCCCCTCCCAGGTCCCGAGGAGGTGCGTCAGGGGCTCCAACGACGGGTGGATCTCCGGGCCGGTCATCCCTGCACGCTAGGACCGACACCCCGTCGCCGCCGCGTGGGGCAGTCGCTACCGTGAGCGGATGCCCCGGGGCCGCAGCGAGACCACGATGAGCCGGCGCTTCGACGGGGTCGGCCTCCGGCGGGCGCCCGACGAGGTGATCGTCGAGGAGCCCCTCGCCGTGCACCTCGACGACACCCTCGTGGCCACCACCATGCGCACCCCCGGCCACGACTTCGAGCTGGCCGTCGGGTTCTGCTTCACCGAGGGGCTGCTCGGCGGCGCGCCGGTGATCACCTGCCGGTACTGCGGCACCGGGTCGGCGGTCGACACCGAGTTCAACGTAGTCTCGGTCGACACCGGGGGTCGTGCCCCGGCACCCACCCCTCGGCTGGGCCCGGCCACCTCGTCGTGCGGGCTGTGCGGCTCCACCTCGATCGACGAGCTGGCCGACCGCCTCACCCGCCTGCCCGCCGCCGCGAGCCCGTCTCTCGCGGTGCTGGCCGCCGCCCCGGACTCGCTGCGCGCCGCCCAGGGGCTCTTCGAGACCACCGGGGCGGTGCACGCCGCCGGCGCCTTCGCGGCCGACGGCACGATGCTGGTCGTCCGCGAGGACATCGGTCGCCACAACGCCGTCGACAAGGTCGTGGGTCGGATGCTGCTCGACGGTGCCCTTCCGGCCACCGGACTCGGCCTGGCCGTCAGCGGGAGGGCGTCGTTCGAGCTGGTGCAGAAGGCGTGGGCGGCGGGCTTCGCGGCGATGGTGGCGGTCAGCGGGCCGTCCGCCCTCGCCGTCGACACCGCCCGGCGGGCCGGGCTGGTACTGATGGGCTTCGCGCGCGACGGCGGTGGCAACCTCTACGCACCCGTCGACGGCGACCTGCCGCCCTCGGCCTGAGACGACCCGGAGCGTCCGTGCCCGACCGAACCGATCCGTTGCCCCGCTCGCGTCGCGTCGTCGCCCGCCTCGCCGACCGCCTGCCGGTCAACCCCGAGCTGTGGGTGAGCGCCCGTCCCAACGGCATCGGCCTGCAGAAGCCCAACCACTTCGGCGACATGGCGAAGATCGCCTGGGACAACCGGGGCAACCCCACCTACGCGTGGAAGGTGCTCACCCAGGGCGTGTGCGACGGGTGCGCCCTGGGCGTCGCCGGTCTGCACGACTGGACGATCGACGGCATCCACCTGTGCACCACCCGGTTGCGGTTGCTCGAGGTCAACGGCGCGCCCGCGCTCGACCCCGCGGTGCTGGCCGACGCCGAGACGCTGCGCTCCCGCAGCGGGGCGGAGCTGCGCGACCTGGGGCGGCTGGGCCACCCGATGCGCCGCCGCCGGGGTGAGCCGGGCTTCCGCCGGATCACCTGGGACGAGGCACTCGACGCGCTCGCCGACGGTCTGCGGGCGGCGGGCCCGGACCGCAGCGCCGTCTTCCTGACCAGTCGGGGCATCACGAACGAGACCTACTACGTCGCCGGGAAGGCGGCGCGTGCGCTGGGGATCGCCAACGTCGACTCTGCGGCCCGGGTGTGCCACGCCCCGTCCACCACTGCGCTGAAGGCCACCATCGGCGTGGCCGCGTCGACCTGCTCGCTCCAGGACGTGATCGAGAGCGACCTCGTCGTCATCTGGGGCGCCAACCCGGCCAACAACCAGCCGGTGTTCATGAAGTACCTGTTCCTGGCCCGCAAGCGGGGCTGCAAGGTGGTGGTGGTCAACCCGTACCTCGAGCCCGGCCTCGAGCGGTACTGGGTGCCGTCCAACGCCGAGTCGGCGATCTTCGGCACCAAGATGTGTGACCTGCACGTGCCGGTGCGCCCCGGCGGCGACATCGCCTTCGCCAACGCCGCGCTCAAGCTGCTGATCGAACGCGACGCCGTCGACCGGGCCTTCGTCGACGCCCACACCGAGGGATGGGACGAGCTGGTGGCCGCACTCGAGCAGCAGCCCCTCGACGGGCTGCTCGCCGAGGCGGGGCTCACCCGGGCGCAGGTCGAGGCCTTCGTCGACCTCTACGCCGCCGCCGATGCCGCCGTCCTGCTCTGGTCGATGGGGATCACCCAGCACCGGGAAGCCCAGCACGGCGTGGAGGCCATCGTGAACCTGGGACTCGCCCGGGGCAACGTCGGTCGCGACGGCGCGGGGCTCATGCCCATCCGCGGCCACTCCGGGGTACAGGGCGGCGCCGAGATGGGCGCGTACGCCACCGCCCTCCCAGGGGGCATCACCCCCACCGGGGAGTCGGCGGCGGCCCTGGCCGAGGTGTGGGGGTTCCCGGTGCCCGCCCACCCGGGCCTGACCGCCGCGGAGATGCCCGAGGCCGCCGAGCGGGGCGAGCTCGATGTGCTCTGGATGTCGGGTGGGAACTTCCTCGACGTACTACCTGATCCGCAACGGGTCGAGGCGGCGCTGGCCTCGGTGCCACTGCGGGTGCACCAGGACATCGTGGTCAGCTCCCAGATGCTCGTCCCCGGCGACGACGTGATCCTCCTGCCGGTGGCCACCCGCTACGAGCAGGAGGGCGGGGGCACCGAGACCACCACCGAGCGGCGCATCGCCTTCTCACCGGAGATCCCCCGCCAGGTGGGCCTGGCCCGCAGCGAGTGGCGCCTGTTCGCCGACGTGACCGCCAGGGTCGACCCCACGCTCCGCCCGTTCTTCGACTGGCCGGACAACCGGGCGCTGCGGGCCGAGATCGCCGAGGTGGTGCCCGCCTACGCGGGCATCGAGACGCTGGCCGCGACCGGTGACGCCGTCCAGTGGGGCGGCCGCCACCTCTGCGCCGACGGCGAGTTCCCCACCCCCACGGGTCGGGGCCGGTTCACGCCGCTGTCCCCGCCGCGCCACGACCTCGGGCCGGGCGAGTTCACCGTGGCCACCCGCCGCGGCAAGCAGTTCAACTCGATGGTGTTCGGCGCCGTCGACCCGCTCACCGGGGCCGGACGCGACGCGGTCTACATCGACGAGGCCGACGCCGCCGTCCTCGGCCTGGTCGAGGGCGACCAGGTGGTGCTGCGGTCGGCCACCGGGGAGTTCGCGGGGCGCCTGCGGTTCGCCCGGCTGCCCGCCCGGTCGTTGCAGGTGCACTGGCCGGAGGGCAACGTGCTCATCGCCGCCGGCGCCGAGCACCGCGACGCGGGGTCGCAGGTGCCCGACTACAACGCCGTGGTCACCCTCGAGCCGTCCTGACCCGGCCGGTTGTCAGCCCGTGAAGCGGGGGGACGACAGCCACGAGAAGGCCTGGCCTGCGACAGGGGCCGCGACCCGCTCGGCCGTACACTTCGGCCATGAGCGAGCCCGTGTCCCCGTCGGTCGGCCTGGGGGTGGTGCACCTGTTCTGCAAGGTGACGCCGCTCGCCGAGGCCGACGCCGTCGTCGCCGCCGTCGAGAAGGCCCAGGCGCACGGCGACCAGGTCGTCACCGTGGCCGTGCTCGGCCACAAGGCCGACCTGGCGTTCATGGCCCTCGGTCCCGACCTGTGGCGCCTCCGCGACCTCCAGGCCGCCCTCCAGGGCGCGGGGCTCGACGTGGTCGACTCCTACGTGTCGCTCACCGAGCTCAGCGAGTACGCCCAGGGGGTTCCCGAGCCGATGCGCCAGGCCCGCCTGCACCCCGACCTGCCCCCCGAGGGCAAGCCGGCGTGGTGCTTCTACCCGATGTCGAAGAAGCGCGAAGCCGACGCCAACTGGTTCACCCTGCCCTACGACGACCGCAAGGAGCTCATGTACGAGCACGGCGCCTCGGGGCGCACCTTCGCCGGGCGGGTGCTCCAGGTCGTCACCGGGTCGGCCGGCCTCGACGACTACGAGTGGGGCGTCACCCTCTTCGCCACCAACCCCGACGACCTCAAGGAGGTCGTGTACACGATGCGCTTCGACCGGGCCTCCGCGGTGTACGCCGAGTTCGGCCCCTTCTACACCGGCATGGTGGCGCCGGTCGGCGAGGTGCTCGCCCGTCTCGGTGTCGACTGAGCTCGTCGACGCCGACGTCGACCTCGACGAGGCCCTCGACCGGCTGCGACGACGCCTCGCCGACCTCGACCGGGTGGTCGTGGCCTTCAGCGGCGGCGCCGACTCGGCGTTCGTCGCCCGGGTCGCCCACACCACCCTGGGCGCCGACCGCTGCCTGGTCGTCACCGCCGTCTCGCCGTCCCTGGCCGGCGCGGAGCATGCCGACTGCGTGGCGCTCGCCGCCGAGTGGGGTCTGCGCTGGCAGGGGGTGGAGACCACCGAGATGACCGACGCCGCCTACCGCACCAACGACGGCGACCGCTGCTTCCACTGCAAGTCGGCGCTCATGGACGCGGTGGCGCCGATCGCCGCCGCCGAGGGCGCCACGGTCGTGCTGGGCGTGAACCTCGACGACCTCGGCGACCACCGGCCCGGCCAACGCGCCGCCGCCGAGGCCGGCGCCGTGTTCCCCCTCGTCGAGGTGGGCTTCACCAAGGCGATGGTCCGGGAGGCATCCCGCCAGCTCGGACTGCGCACCTGGGACAAGCCGGCCGCCGCCTGCCTGGCGTCACGGGTGCCCTACGGCACCGCCGTCACCGTCGACGTGCTGAGCCGTGTCGAACGGGCCGAGGCGGCGCTTCGCGGCCTCGGGTTCGGGGAGCTCCGGGTGCGCCACTACGACGACACCGCCCGCCTCGAGGTCCCCGTCGCCGACCTCCCGGCGGTCGTGGACCGCCGCGCCGAGGTGGTCGACGCCGTCCGGCGGTGCGGCTACCGCTACGTCACCCTCGACCTCGAGGGCCTGCGCTCGGGGAACCTCAACCAGGCCCTGGCGGACTGAGCCCGGCGGGTCACCAGCCCCAGGAACCGGCGCCGCCCTTGAACGGGCCCACCACCTTCGAGGTGACCCAGCCGCCGTAGAAGTCACCTTCGTTGGCCTCCACCCGCTCGTCGTCCACCCAGCAGCTGTCCATGCGCTGGGGGTAGAAGGAGACGTGGCCGGCGATGCCCGCGAACGCAGGGGTCGGTTCCGGGTAGCTCCACGCCGCGTCGACCGCGAAGGCGTCGCCCACCTGGACCGACCAGTACGAGGCCCGGCCCTTCCACTCGCACATCGAGCGGCGCTCCGACGGCACGAGGACCCCGTCGGCCACGTCGTCCAGCGGGATGTAGATGCCCGGCGCCTGGCTGGTCTCCAGCACCCGCACCGCGCGGTGGGTGTCGGCGATCATCCGGCCCCCGAACCACACCGTGACGTGGCTGTCGGTGGGCTCGACCCGGGGCGGGCGGGGGTAATCCCAGACGGACTCCTGGCCGGGGCCGGGTTCGATGCGTCGGGGGCGGGCCATGTCGGCCAGCATGGGGGGCGATGGAGCCCGATGCCAACCCGGGCGGGCCCTCGGCCGACGACCTCGCCGCCCTCGCCCGCTACGCCACCAGGCTGGCCGACGGCGTGGAGGCCGCCCTCCCCGGCTGGGTCGTGGCGACCGTTCGTCGGGTGCACCGGGCGCAGACGGCCGTGGACGCTCCGCCCGCGGTGCTCGCCGAGGCCGAGCGGGCCGGCGCGGAGGCCGCCGCCGAGGTCGGGCCGAGGGTGCGGGCGCTGTTGGCCACCGACGTCGACGCCCAGACCACCAACCCGCTGTCGGTGGTGCGCAGCGCCACCCGCTACCCGACCGAGGTGCTGCGCCGCGCCGGCGTCGCCCCCGTCGAGCGCGATCACACGGCGCAGCGCCAGTTCCCCGACGACGACTACGACCTCACCCCGGCGTCGTTCGCCGACCTCGACCCCGACCTGCACGAGCCGGGGCTGATCTGGGGCGCCGCGAAGGCCCACGTGCACCTCGCCCGCCGGCGCGCCGAGGGGCGGCGATGAGCGTCGTCGCCGTGATCGCGGACCTCATGGACCGTTCCCGCCTCACCGCCGTCGACGCCGACGTCACCTTCGTCCGCGACCACAGGGCGCTGACCGCCGCCCTCGAGGGGAGCGACGCCGGGGCGGTCACCGTGGTGGTGGACCTGGCCCGACCCGACGCCCTGGACTCCGTCGGCGCGGCGGCCTCGGCAGGGGCGCGGGTGATCGCCTACGGGTCCCACGTCGAACGGGACCGCCTCGACGCCGCCCGCCGGGTCGGGGCCGAGGTGCTGGCCCGCTCGGCCTTCTTCTCCCGCCTCGCCGACCTGCTCACCAGCTGACCGGCTGAGGGCGCCGCGTCAGTCGTCGTCGTCCTCGTCGGCGATCCGCCAACCGGCTTCGCTGACGGCCCGCGCCTCGAGGAACACGCAGTCGTCGGGGCAGGCGAACGGCGCCTCCAGGTTGGCCCCGAGGCGGCAGCGCTGCACGAGGTCACCGGTGCCGGTGCTGCGGCTCGAATAGTGACGGCAGTCGTCGCGCACGGCCATGCCGAAGTCTGGCACCCGCCGGGGCCCGTCCGGTGCCGACGGATCGGGCGTTAGCGTCGGGGCATGGCTGAGCGACTGGTGGTGATCGGCGGTGACGCGGGCGGGATGGCGGCGGCATCGGGGGCCCGGCGGGCCCGCCCCGATCTCGAGATCGTGGTGTTCGAGAAGGGGGTGCGCACCAGCTACGCGGCGTGCGGCATCCCGTTCCACGTCGGCGGCGAGGTGCCCGACGTGGAGTCGCTGGTCGCCCGCTCCCCCGAGGCCTTCCGCAGCCGCCAGGACATCGACGTCCGCCTCCGCCACGAGGCCGTCGCCATCGACCTCGACGCCCGCACGGTCGAGGCCCGCGACCTCGACGGCGAGACGAACGTGGTGCTGGACTTCGACCAGCTCATGTACGGCGCCGGGGCCCGGCCGGTGCGCCCGGACTGGCCCGGCGTCGACCTCCCCCACGTGCACATGGCCCACACCCTCGCCGACGCCAGCGGGCTGGCCACCGCCGCGGCCGGGATCGCCGGGCGACCCGTCGCGGTGGTGGGCGGCGGGTACATCGGCCTCGAGATGGCCGAGGCCTTCCTCGCCCGCGGCGCCCGGGTCACGGTGTTCGACATCGCCCCGCAGCTGCTGCGCAACCTCGACGCCGACATGGCGGCGCTCGTCGCCGCCGAGGCCGAACGCCTGGGGGTCGAGCTGCTCCTCGAGCACCACATCTCGGCCATCGAGGCCGACCGGGTGGTGACCGAGAAGGGGGAGTTCCCGGCCGACCTGGTGGTCCTCGGCATGGGCGTCACCCCGAACGGCGAGCTGGGCGCGGCCGCCGGGCTGGCCACCGGGGTGCGCGGCGCCCTCGTCGTCGACGACCACCAGCAGGCCGCCCCCGGGGTGTACGCCGCCGGCGACTGCTGCGAATCGGTGCAGCGGGTGACGGGCCGGCCGACGTGGATCGCCCTCGGCACCGTGGCGAACAAGCAGGCCCGGGTCGCCGGCGCCAACCTGGGCGGCGGCGACGCGACGTTCCCCGGGGTCCTCGGCACGGCGATCACGAAGCTGTGCGACACCGAGGTCGCCCGGACCGGGCTCACGATGGCCGAGGCCGCCGACGCCGGGATCGACGCCGTCGCCACCGTGGCCGAGGCCAGCACCAGGGCGCACTACTTCCCCGGCAACGGGCCGATCACGGTGAAGCTCGTCCACGAGCGCGGCACCCGGCGGCTCCTCGGGGGGCAGATCGTCGGCGCGCCGGGCTCCGGCAAGCGCATCGACACCGTCGCCACCGCGCTCTGGGCCGGGCTGGCCGTCGACGACCTGGTCAACCTCGACCTCGCCTACGCCCCGCCCTTCTCGCCGGTCTGGGACCCGATCAACACCGCCGCCCGGCGAGCCGACTGAGCGGCGACCCCCTGCGGCAAGGGCGGGCGGTTCGCCCGCACCGGAGGTCCCGCGGGAGACTCCGGGCATGAAGCTGATCACCGCCATCGTGAAACCGAACATGCTCGACCGCGTGAAGGACACGCTGAAGGAGGCCGGCGTGAACGGTCTCACCGTCGAGGAGGTGAGAGGCGTCGGACGCCAGGGCGGAAAGACCGAGATCTACCGCGGTGCGGAGTACGTCGTCGACCTCCTCCCCAAGGTGCGCATCGAGATGGTCGTGGCCGACGACCAGGTCGATCGTGTCGTCGGCGCCATCTGCGCGAGTGCCCGTACGGGCAACATCGGGGATGGCAAGGTGTGGGTCAGCCCGGTCGACCAGATCGTGCGCATCCGCACCGGCGAGCTCGGCCCCGACGCCGTCTGACGCTCGCGGCGACACGGTCGCCGACGTCCTCCGCCCCGCCACCGGGAGAACCGTGACCCCCCGCCTCGACCGCCAGAGCGTCCTCGACGACCCGACCCTGCGGGGCACCGAGCTGTGCCGGGCCCTGTCCGACGCCGTCGACCGGTGGATGGAGGCGCTGTGGGTGCACGCCGGCGCTCCGGCGACGGGGGCCGCCCTCGTCGCCGTCGGGGGCTACGGCCGAGCGGAGCTCGCCCCGGGGAGCGACATCGACGTGTACCTGCTGCACGACAGCGCCGTCGACGTGCACGACCTGGCCCAGAAGATCTGGTACCCGGTCTGGGACGAGAACCTCAAGCTCGGCCACGCGGTGCGCACCGTGAAGGAGACGCTGAGCCTCGCCGCCGACGACCTCGACACCGCCACCGCGGTCCTGACGGTCCGCCTCGTCGCCGGCGACGCCCGCCTGGCCGACGAGCTGGCCGAGAAGGGCCTCGCCCTCTGGGAGAAGCGCAGCCGCCGGTGGCTGGGCGAGCTCTCGACGCGGGTCGCCGACCGCCACGCCGACGCCGGCGAGGTGGCCTTCCTCCTCGAACCCGACCTCAAGGACGGTCGGGGCGGCCTGCGCGACGTCCATGCCATCCGGTGGGCGGAGAAGGCCCAGGCCGCCCTGCTCGACGGCGACAGCGCCGAGATCGACGCCGCCTACCTGACCCTGCTGTCGGCCCGGGTCGAGCTGCACCGGCGCACCGGACGGGCCGGCGACCGGCTCCTCCTCGAGGAGCAGGACGGGGTGGCCGCGGCGCTCGGCTACGCCGATGCCGACGCCATGATGCGCTCCCTGTCGTCGGCCGCCCGGTCGATCGCGTGGGTGAGCGACGACCTGTGGGCCCGCGTCGACTCGTCGCTGGAGGGCATGTTCCGGCGCCGGTTGTTCCGGGACCGCGACGTGGCTCCCGGGGTCATCCTGCGCGAAGGCACGGTGCAGCTCGCCCTGGGCGCCGACCCGGCCACCGACCCGCTGCTCGTGCTGCGCGTGGCCGTGGCCGCGGCGCGCCACGACGCCCGCATCGAGCGCAGCACCCTGAACCGCCTCGCCGGCGCGGCGCCCATCGAGACCCCGTGGTGCGAGGAGGCCCGCCGGCTCTTCGTCGAGCTCTTCCTCACCGGGCGACCGGCGGTGGAGGTCGTCGAGACGCTCGACCAGCGCGGGCTCTGGGAGCCGATCATCCCCGAGTGGTCCGACGTGCGCTGCAAGCCCCAGCGCAACGCCTACCACCGCTTCACCGTCGATCGTCACCTCGCCGAGGCGGCGGCCAACGCCGCCGACGTCGTCGACCGGGTCGACCGTGCCGACCTGCTCGCGGTGGGGGCCCTGCTGCACGACATCGGCAAGGGCTACCCCGGCGACCACGTCGAGGTGGGCATCGAGAAGGTGGCGGTCATGGGACCCCGGATGGGCTTCACCGACGCCGAGACGGCGACGCTGCAACAGATGGTCCGCCACCACCTGTTGCTGCCCGACGTGGCGACGCGGCGCGACCTCTCGGACGACGACACCATCGCCCACGTCGCCGAGGCCGTCGGCGACCTCACCACCCTCCGCCTCCTCGACGCGCTGACCGAGGCCGACTCGCTGGCCACCGGTCCCGCGGCCTGGGGGACCTGGAAGGAGGAGCTGGTGGCGGTGCTCGTGTCGCGGACGGCCCACGTGCTCGAGGGCGGGGAGCTGGCCGAGGTGGCGTCGGCGGCCTTCCCCAACCCCGGCCACCTGGCGCTGCTGGCGCAGCGCCGGCGCATCATCGAGGCGGTCGACGACCGCCTCACCGTGGTCTTCCCCGACCGGCCGGGGATGTTCGCCCGGGTGGCGGGCGTGCTGTCCCTGCACGGCCTCCAGGTCCTCGAGGCGGCGGTCCACACCGACGAGCACGGCATGGCCCTCGAGGCGTTCCGGGTCGAGCCGGGCTTCGGCACGACCATCCCCTGGGACCGGGTGATCCGCGACATCGAACGGGCCCTCGACGGACGCCTGGCCCTGGAGGCCCGGCTGGCCGAACGAGCCCGGGTGTACGCCCGCCCCCGGCGCCTCCCGGGTCTCATCACCGCGCCGGAGGTGATCGTCGACAACGCCCTGTCCCGCTCGGCCACCGTGATCGAGGTCCGGACCCCCGACACCATGGGTGTCCTGTGGCGCATCACCCGGTCGTTGCACGACCTCGACCTGGGCGTCACGTCGGCCAAGATCCAGACCATGGGCACCGACGCCGTCGACTCGTTCTACGTGACCGACGCCGAGAACCGGAAGGTCACCGACAGCGTGTACCTCGAGGAGGTCGAGCGGGCCCTGCTCTTCGCGCTGGGCGACGTGGGCTGACCCCGCCGCCGGTAGTTTCTGGGGCCATGAGCGACGCGGCTGGCGACGATCCGGCGGTCACCCCTCAGGACCTCGTCCGTTGGAGCGAGGCCCTGGCGGGAGTGGCCCGGACCGGCCTCGGCTTCACCGAGAGCCTGTACGAGCGGGAGCGCTTCGAGGAGGTGCTCGGGATCGCCGCCGACATGCGCGTCGCCGCCGGGAGCGCCTACGACGCCGAGTCGCTGGTGCACGAGTGGATGAGCTCGGTCGGCCACGGGGTGCCCGGCTACCAGACGCCCAAGGTGGCGGTGGGCGCGGTGGTCGGCAACGAGGCGGGCGAGATCCTGCTGGTCCAGCGGGCCGACTCGGGCGTGTGGCTCTACCCCACGGGGTGGGCCGACATCGGCTACTCGGCATCGGAGGTGGCGGTCAAGGAGGTGGCCGAGGAGACCGGCATCGAGTGCGAGGTCGTGCGCCTCGTCGCGGTCCTCGACGGCCTGCGCCAGGGGTTCACCCGCATCCCGCTGTACTCGCTGGTCTTCCACTGCCGGGCCGTGGGCGGCGAGCTGACCGCCCACCCTCTCGAGTGCCGCGACGTGGGGTGGTTCCCCCTCGACGACCTCCCTCCGCACACCGTGGGCGTGCAGCAGTGGGGTGAGATCGCCCGCCAGGCGCTCAGCGGCGGCCCGGTCGACGTGCACTACGACCGGCCCCGGTCCCCCATGTGGCGGGGCATGCACGACCTCTGACCGGGTGGCCCGCCGCCCGGCACCGGGTGGGTCGAGGTCGGGTCGGTCGAGGTCGGGTCAGTCGAGGTCACGGAGGAACTTCTCGACCTCGTCGACGAGGCTCTCCCCGTCGTTGATCGAGTCGGGCTCGGTGTCGTAGCGCTGTTCGAGCTGGGCGACGTACTCGATGGTCTCGTCGTCCTCGCCGACCAGCTCGGAGACCTGCTGTTCGTAGGTGGCGGTGGCCAGCTCGAGCTCGGGAGCGGGGATGGCGACGTCGAGCAGCCGCGCCGCCCGCTCGACCAGCGCCAGCGCCGCCTTGGGCGAGGGTGCCGACGGCACGTAGGTGGGCACCGCCGCCCACAGCCCGGCGGAGCGCAGGCCGGCGGCATGGCAGGCGGTGTGCAGCACGCCGGTCATGCCGGTGGGGCCCTCGTAGCGCGAGGGGACGAGGTCGAGCTCGCCGACGAGGTCGTCGTCGTAGGCGGTGCCGAACACCGACACCGGCCGCGAGTGGGGGACCTCGGCGAGGAGGGCACCGAAGGTGACGACCATCCGCACGTCGTAGGTCCGGGCGACGGCGATGACGTGGTCGCAGAAGGTACGCCAGCGCAGTTGGGGCTCGACCCCGACGAGCGTGATCACGTCGAGGTCGGCGCCGAGCACCGACGCGGCGGCGAAGACGTTCTCGGGCCAGTCGACGGTGCGGCTGCCGTGGTCGTCGAAGCGCACGGTGGGGCGGGTGTCGGTGAAGTCGAAGAAGACCTCGGGGTCGATCGAGGCGAAGGGACGGGCGGACCAGTGCCGGCCGAGGAACTGCACCGCGGTGGTGGCCGCGTCGCCGGCGTCGCTCCACCCCCCGAACGCCACCAGCATCACCGGTCGGCGCAGGGCGGGGCGGGCGTCCCAGCGCAGGTGCTCGTGGGGCTCCGGGGTGCCACCGGGTCGATCGGCCATCGCCCCGGAGGCTACCGGAGCGGCCCGGACCGACCTCGCGGTCCCGCCCGACCCGCGCCCGGTGCGGGGTACGGTCGGCCGGTGACCTCCATCGAGATCGTCGAGGCCGTCGACGTGACCCCGGAGCTGGTCGAGGCGTTCGGCCGGCTCGTCCCGCAGCTCTCGTCGTCCAACCCGCCGCCCACCGCGGAGGAGCTCGGCGCGATCGTCGGGTCCGAGGCCAGCGTGCTGCTGGTGGCGGTGGACCGGGACACGGGCGATCGCATCGTGGGCAGCCTCACGTTGGCCTGGTTCCGCATCCCCACCGGGGTGCGGGCGTGGATCGAGGACGTGGTCGTCGACGGCGAGGCCCGGGGCCGGGGGGTGGGTGAGGCGCTGAACCGCCACGCGCTGGAGGTCGCCCGCGGCCTCGGTGCGAGGACCGTCGACCTGACGTCGCGGCCGAGCCGGGAGGCGGCCAACCGCCTCTACCGACGCCTCGGCTTCGTGGCCCGGGAGACCAACGTCTACCGGTTCGACCTGACCACCTGACCCGGTCCCACCGACCCGGACGTCCCGACCGTCCTGACCGGCCCGGCCCGCCGACCGGCGGGGGCCGCAGCCCCTGGTCAGATGGTTGGACGTCCGAGTATCGTACGGGCGACGGAAGGGACGGTTCCGGTGACCGAGCTGCACACCCCGACCCACCCGCTGCGGGTGGTCACGGCCACGTCGCTGTTCGACGGCCACGACGCCGCCATCAACGTGATGCGCCGCATCCTCCAGAGCCAGGGCGCCGAGGTGATCCACCTGGGTCACAACCGCTCGGTGGCCGAGATCGTCGACGCCGCCGTGCAGGAGGACGTGCAGGCGGTCGCGGTCAGCTCCTACCAGGGCGGCCACGTCGAGTTCTTCCGGTACCTCGTCGACCTGCTGCGTGAGCGTGGCGCCGGCCACATCCGCGTGTACGGCGGGGGCGGCGGCGTGATCGTGCCGGAGGAGATCGAGGAGCTGCACCGCTACGGGGTGGCCCGGATCTTCTCCCCCCAGGACGGGGCACGGTGGGGCCTGGCGGCGATGGTCAACGTGATCGTGCGCGAGTCCGACGTCGACCCCCTGGCCGAGGGGCCCAAGGTCTCCGTGGAGGCGGTCGCCGCCGGGCAGGTGGGATCGCTCGCCAGGATGATCACCGCGCTCGAGCTGGACGCCGTCGACGCCGACACCCGAGCCGAGCTGGCCCGGGCCGCCGCCGACCGCACGATGCCCGTGCTCGGGATCACCGGCACCGGCGGCTCCGGGAAGTCGTCGCTCACCGACGAGGTGCTGCGGCGCTTCCGCCTCGACCAGGACGATCGCCTGCGCATCGCCGTGATCGCCGTCGACCCCACCCGTCGACGGACCGGAGGGGCCCTGCTCGGCGACCGCATCCGCATGAACGCCATCGACGGCGGGCGTGTCGTCTTCCGGTCGCTCGCCACCCGCTCCGGGCGCTCGGAGGTGCCCTCCTGCCTCGACGACGTGCTCCTCGCCTGCCGCGCCGCCGGGTACGACCTCACGATCGTCGAGACCCCCGGCATCGGCCAGGGCGACGCCGGCATCGTCGACCACGTCGACACCTCCCTCTACGTGATGACCCCCGAGTTCGGGGCGGCCAGCCAGCTCGAGAAGATCGACATGCTCGACCTGGCCGACGTCGTGGCCGTCAACAAGTTCGACCGCCGCGGCGGGGCCGACGCGCTCCGCGACGTCCGCCGCCAGTTCGCCCGCGACCGCGGGCTGTTCACCGCCGACCTCGACGAGCTGCCGGTCTTCGCCACGATCGCCGCGCAGTTCGACGACGACGGCGTGACCGCCCTCTACCAGCACCTGCGCGACGTGCTCGCGGCGAAGGGTCTCGCCGTCACCGAGGGTCGGCTGGACCCGGTCACGACGCGCGCGTCGTCCCGGACGACGGTGGTGGTGCCCCCCGACCGGGTGCGCTACCTCGCCGAGATCGCCGCCACGGTGCGCGCCCACCACGCCGGGACGGCCCGACTCGCCGAGGCGGCCCGGGCCGCCCAGCGCCTCACCTGGGCCGAGACCCACCTCGCCGCCCTCGGGGCCGACCCGGGCGGTCTCCCCGCGGCCGCCGAGGCGGCCCGCGCCGCCGTTCCCGACGCCGTGCGGGCCGAGATCGCCGGGTGGCCGGAGGTCGTCGAGCGCCTCCACCGGCCCGACCACGCCCGCCCGTCGCTGTCGGGCACGCCGGTCCCCCGGGTGGCCGTGCCCGCCTTCGCCGACGACGGCGACCTCGTCACCTTCCTGCGCTCGGAGAACCTGCCCGGCCGGTTCCCGTTCACCGCCGGCGTGTTCGCCCTCAAGCGCGACGACGAGGACCCGACGCGGATGTTCGCCGGCGAGGGCGACGCCTTCCGCACCAACCGCCGCTTCCACCTGCTGTCGGCCGGGCTGACCGCCACCCGCCTCTCGACGGCGTTCGACTCGGTGACGCTCTACGGCTGCGACCCCGCCGAACGGCCCGACATCTACGGCAAGGTGGGCAACGCCGGGGTGTCGGTGTGCACCCTCGACGACGTGAAGGTCCTCTACGACGGGTTCGACCTTTGCGACCCGGCCACGTCGGTCTCGATGACGATCAACGGGCCGGCGCCGACCGTCCTGGCCATGTTCCTCAACGCCGCCGTCGACCAGCGTCTGGACCGCTTCACCGCCGACCACGGTCGCCCCCCGACCGCCGTGGAGGCCGACGAGGTGCGCGCCGAGGCGCTGCGCACCGTGCGAGGCACGGTGCAGGCCGACGTCCTGAAGGAGGACCAGGGCCAGAACACCTGCATCCTCTCGACGGAGTTCGCCCTCCGGCTGATGAGCGACGTGCAGGAGTGGTTCGTCGCCAACGACGTGCGGAACTTCTACTCGGTGTCCATCTCCGGCTACCACATCGCCGAAGCGGGCGCGAACCCGATCTCCCAGCTCGCCTTCACCCTGGCCAACGGGTTCACGTACGTCGAGTCGTTCCTGGCCAGGGGCCTGGCCGTCGACGCGTTCGCCCCCAACCTGTCGTTCTTCTTCAGCAACGGCATGGACCCCGAGTACACGGTGCTCGGCCGCGTGGCCCGGCGCATCTGGGCGGTGGCGATGCGGGACCGCTACGGCGCCGGCGAACGGGCGCAGAAGCTGAAGTACCACGTCCAGACCTCGGGCCGGTCGCTGCACGCCCAGGAGATGGACTTCAACGACATCCGCACCACGCTGCAGGCCCTCATCGCCGTCTACGACAACTGCAACAGCCTCCACACCAACGCGTTCGACGAGGCGGTGACCACCCCGACCGAGTCGTCGGTGCGACGGGCGCTGGCCATCCAGATGATCATCAACCGCGAGTGGGGGCTCGCCACCAACGAGAACCCCAACCAGGGCTCCTACGTCATCGACGAGCTCACCGCCCTCGTCGAGGAGGCGGTCCTGGCCGAGCTCGAGAGGATCAGCGAACGGGGTGGCGTGCTCGGGGCCATGGAGCTCGGCTACCAGCGGGGCCGCATCCAGGACGAGTCGATGCGCTACGAGCAGATGAAGCACGACGGCTCGCTGCCGATCGTCGGGGTCAACACCTTCACGAACGAGGAGGCCGAGGGCGACGCCGCCACCCGGCCGCTCGAGCTGGCCCGGTCGACCGACGAGGAGAAGCACCGCCAACTGGAGCGCCTGGCCGACTTCCGGCGCCGCCACGACGCCGACCGCCCCGCGGCGCTGGCCCGGGTGCAACAGGCGGCCCTGCGCGGGGAGAACGTCTTCGCCGAGCTCATGCACGCCGTGCGCTGTTGCAGCCTGGGCGAGATCACCGAGGCCCTCTACGAGGTCGGCGGGCGCTACCGCCGCAACGTCTGATGGTCGAGCGAGGCGCCGACCCCCGAACGCTCGGGTTCGACCCCATCGCCGAAGCCCGCCGTCAGTGGGAGGAGCGGGGCTGGGACCAGGCCGCACCGGGCATGGAGGTGGTGACCTCGGTGATGCGGGTGCACCAGCTCGTCCTCGCCGCGGTCGACGAGGTGCTCGAGCCGCTCGGGCTGACCTTCGCCCGCTTCGAGGCCCTCGCCCTGTTGTCGTTCACCGCCAGGGGCGAGCTCCCCCTCGGCAAGCTCGGCGCCCGCCTGCAGGTGCACCCGACCAGCGTGACCAACGCCGTGGACCGCCTGGAGCGCGAAGGCCTGGTCCGGCGTGTCCCCCACCCCGGGGACCGACGCACGACCCTGGCCCGCGTCACGCCGAAGGGTCGCCGGCTGGCCCGACGCGCCACGGAGGCACTCAACGAACAGGTCTTCGCGGCGCTCCCCCTGTCGGGGGCCGAGCTCGACCGCACTGCCGCCGCCCTGCGTCGCCTGCGGGCGGCGACCGGCGACCCCGACGCCACGGGCGCGCCCCGGACCCGCTGAGACGGGGCGGCGGCGCCCCCGGCGGCCGGACGCCGTCAGCGCAGGCGCCACTCCACCCGACGGCCGGCCGCGAACTCGGCCTGGTTGTCCTGGAGGACATCGAGGTCGGTGCCGATGTTCGTGTAGAGGTAGCCGAGCTCGATGGCCTGGCTGCGGGGCACCTCCTGGGCCATCCAGATCGCCCGCAGGGTGCCCTGCACGACCAGCGGCGGAGCCGAGGCGATGGCCTCCGCGGCCCAGGTGGCGGTGGCCTCGAGGTCCTCCTTGGGCACGACCTGGGTGACGAGGCCGACCTCGCTGGCCTTCTGGGCCGACATGCGCTCGTGGGCCCCGAGCAGGGCCAGGCGCAGGACCTCCTGGAGGGGCATCTTCTGGAGCAGGTGGATGGGCTCGTAGGCCGCCGTCATGCCGTAGGTGACGTGGGGGTCGAAGAACGTGGCGTGGTCGGCGGCGATCACGAAGTCGACCTCACCGAGGAAGTAGAACGCCCCGCCGCAGGCCATGCCGTTCACCGCGGCGATGACCGGCTTCCAGAGCTCGTTGGACTTCGGCCCGAGGTGGTGGCCCGGGTCGTCGTACCACCACTGGGTGACGTAGCCGGGCTTCTTGCCCTGCTGCATCTCCTCGTTGCCGATGGTCTCGGAGCGGTCGATGCCGACGCAGAAGGCCTTGTCGCCGGTGGCGGTGAGCACCGCGCAGTTGACGTCGTCGTTGCGCATGATCGACTTCCAGATCGCCGACAGCTCCTCCTGCATCTTCAGGTTGAAGGCGTGGAGCACCTCGGGGCGGTTCAACGTCACCCAGGCGACGCCGTTGCGCTCCTCGTACAGGACCGTCTCGAACTCGGGCATCGGCCGAGCATAGGACCCGGGCCCGCGGTGCCCGACCGTCGATCCCGGTCGCGCCGATCCCGATCGGCGACCGGCACCGGTACCGTGCCCGGCATGGCCATCGCCCCCTCCGAGGCCGCCGGCACGGCCCCGGTCACCGACCTCGACCGCCTCGCCTTCGACAACCGGTTCACCCGCGACCTCCCGGCCGACCCGGACCCGGAGAACCGCCGGCGCCAGGTGCACGGCGCGGCGTACTCCCGGGTGCGGCCCACCCCGGTGGCCGCCCCCCGCACACTGGCCTGGTCGCCGGAGCTGGCCGGGCTGCTGGGACTGAGCGCCGAGGTGTGCGACTCGGACGACTTCGCGGCGGTCTTCTCGGGGTCGCGGGTGCCGACCGGCGCCGACCCGTTCGCCATGGCCTACGCCGGCCACCAGTTCGGCAGCTTCGCCGGCCAGTTGGGCGACGGGCGGGCGATCGCCCTGGGCGAGGTCGTCGCCGTCGACGGGAGCCACCAGATGCTCCAGCTGAAGGGCGCCGGGCCGACCCCCTACTCCCGCACGGCCGACGGGCGGGCGGTGCTGCGCTCGTCGCTGCGCGAGTACCTGTGCAGCGAGGCGATGGCCCACCTGGGCATCCCCACCACCCGCGCGCTGTCGTTGGTGGCCACCGGTGAGGACGTCGTGCGCGACATCCTCTACGACGGCCGGCCGGCCCCCGAACCGGGCGCGGTGGTGTGCCGGGTGGCGCCGTCGTTCACCCGCTTCGGCACGTTCCAGCTCCCGGCGTCGCGCGACGACATCGACCTGCTGGGTCGCCTCGTCGACCACACGGTGCGCCACGACTTCGCCGACCTGTCCCCCGCCTGGGGCGCGGCTGCGACCGAGTACGTGCCGGCGCTGTTCGCCGAGGTGTGCCGGCGCAGCGCCGAGCTGGTCGTCGACTGGATGCGGGTGGGCTTCGTCCACGGGGTCCTGAACACCGACAACATGTCGATCCTCGGGCTGACCATCGACTACGGGCCCTACGGGTGGCTCGAGGACTTCGACCCCGGCTGGACGCCCAACACCACCGACGCCGGCACCCGCCGCTACCGCTACGGCGCCCAGCCCCAGGTGGTGCACTGGAACCTGTTGCAGCTCGCCAACGTGCTCATCGCGCTGACCGACGACCCCGACCCGCTCCAGGAGGGCCTCGACGGCTACGCCCGGGCGTACTCGGACGGCTTCCGGACCATGACCGCGGCCCGGCTCGGGTGGGGTGCGCCCGCCGACGGCGACGACGAGCTGGTGGAGGGCCTGTACGCGGTGCTCACCAGCACCGAGATCGACCAGGTGCGCTTCCACCGCGACCTGGCCGACGTGCCGGTCGACCCCGACGGTTCGCTGCCGGACCGGGCGCTGCTCGAGCCGTTGGCGGCGGCCTGGTACCGGCCCGAGGAGATGACCGGTGAGGTGGCCGAGGCGCTGGCCGCGTGGCTGCGGCGCTGGGGTGCCCGGGTGGTGGCCGGCGGATTCGACGACGCCCAGCGGCGGGCCCGCATGGACGCCCTCAACCCCCTGTTCGTGCCGCGCAACTACCTCGCCCAACAGGCCATCGACGCCGCCGAGGCGGGTGACCTCGGCGAGCTGCACGAGCTGCTCGACGTCCTGCGCCGCCCCTACGACGACCAGCCCGGACGGGAACGCTTCGCCGAGCGCCGCCCCGACTGGGCCCGCGACCGGGTGGGGTGCTCACAACTGTCCTGCTCGAGCTGACCTCGTCGGGGACGGCCGCGTACTGTTCGCCTCGTTCGTCGCCCACCGCACACGAAGGAGCCGTTCCCATGGCCGAGCAGGATCCGCAGTCCCTGGTGGTCCTCGGGTTCAAGGACCAGATGGCCGCCGACGAGATGCTCGTCGCGCTGCAGCGGATGACGGGGGAAGGCACCCTGTTGCTCCGCGACGCCGTGTTCGTCACCAAGAACGACAAGGGGAAGATCAAGGTCGTCCAGACCACCGATCCCTCGCCGGGCCAGGCCGCGTGGGGAGGTGCGTTCTGGGGTCTGCTGTTCGGCATCTTGTTGTTCGTCCCGGTCATCGGGATGGCGATCGGTGCGGGGACGGCGGCGCTGATCGCCAAGTTCGTCGACACCGGGATCTCCGACGACTTCGTGAAGCAGCTCCGCCAGGACATCGAACCCGGCAACGTGTACCTGGCGGTGCTGGTCAGCCACGTCAACGCCGACAAGGCCCTCGAGGAGATGAAGCGCTACTCGGGGATGGCGACGGTGATCACCACCACGCTGCCCGCCGAGGGCGTGGAGAAGCTCGAGGCGGCGCTCGGCGAGGTCGAGGTCACCCACGGCGTCTCCGAGGAGGAGTCCACCATCGCCCCGGCCTGACCCGGACGAGCGCCGGCGGCGTTGCGGCCACGGCCGGCCGGGTCGGGACCCTCGGGGGCCCGACCGGGCCGGCCGCCGCCGAGGCTCGACCACCGCGGGTTGAGAAGGGAAACGGCCGCTAAACTTTCTCAACTGGCTGGGTTGGGAAAGGGTGGCGTGCGATGCGGACCGTCGAGGTGGCCTGGCAGGGGCGCACGGTGGCCGCCGCCTTCCCCGAGCCGTTGGTGGGTCGCCGGTGGCAGTGGACGGAACGCACGGTGCGCGCCGTGGAGCGGGCCCGGGCCGAGACGCTCGTCGCCGGGGAGCTGGCCGGCGGCGGGTTGGAGGTGGCGGCGCGGCTGCTGTTGCGCTCGGAGGGGGTGGCGTCGTCGGCCATCGAGGGGGTGCGGGCCCCGGTCGCCGACGTGGCGGTGGCCCGGGCCGAGCCTGCGGCGGTCGGCGAGACGGCGGCGTGGGTGGCCGACAACCTGGCGGTGGTGGACGAGGCGGTGGCCGACACGGCGCCGCTCACCACCGAGCGGTTGCACGGGTGGCACACCCGGTTGATGCGGCACGGGTCGCTCGCCGCCGACCTGGTTGGGTCGTGGCGTGATCGGTTGGTGTGGGTGGGGGGCGCCAACCCGTTGGTGGCCCGGCACGTGGGCACGCCGCCGGACCTGGTCGACGGGTGCATGGCCGACCTGATCGCCTTCGCCAACGGCTCCGAGCTCGACGCGGTCTCCACCGCGGCGTTGGTGCACGCCCAGTTCGAGACGATCCACCCGTTCGCCGACGGCAACGGCCGCCTCGGGCGGGTGCTGGTCGGGTGGGTGCTGGCCCGACGCATCCCGGTGCGGGTGCCGCCGCCGGTGTCGTTGGTGATGGCCCGCGACATCGGCGGCTACTTGTCGGGGCTGCACCTGTTCCAGGACGGCCGGATCGATCTGTGGGTGCGGTGGTTCGCCGAGGCGGTGGAGGCGGCGGCGGGCCGGGCTCGGGTCGCGTTGGGCACGGTGCGCGAGGTCGTGGCGGGGTGGGACGACGCCGTCGCTCCCCTGCGGGCCGATGCCGCCGCCCGGCGGCTGGTGCCGTTCCTGCTCGAGCACCCGGCGCTCACCACCGGTTCGGTGCGTGGCCTGTTGGACGTGTCGGCGCCGACGGCACGCACGGCGCTCGACGAGCTGACCCGGCTGGGCGTGCTGGTCGACCTCGGCCCCATCCCCGCCGGCCCCGGCCGCCCGTCGCGCTGGTGGGTCGCCCAGTCGGTGCTCGACCTCCTCGGCCCCTAGGGAAACGTTCGGGCGAGGGCGGGGACGTCGGCCGTCGGGACGAGGCGGCAGCGGGGTTGGTCGGCGGGGTCGGCGTGGAGCCAGCGGAAGAACATGGTGCCGACGTGGTGGCCGCTGGTGTCGAGCCAGTTGGGGTGGCCGGGGTCGCCGTCGGCGAGGACGAGGCGGACCGATCCGTCGGCCTCGGGGACGACCTGGCGGTCGTTGAGGTTGGTGCGGCGGTCGGGGAAGCACTGGAACCAGCGGTCGCACACCTGCAGCGCCCAGTAGTCGGTGGCTGGTGGGGTGAGCTCGACGACGAGGGCCTGGCCGGCGGGGACGTGCCACCAGGTGAAGGAGTACATGACGTCGGGGTTGGGGATGGCGGCGGCGATGTCGTCGGGGGTCTGGCGCACGAACGTGTTGGGGGTGGCCCGGCGTTCGGGGGTCCACAGCCGGTTGAGCTGGGCGTTCCAACGGATCGACCGGGCTGCGTTGGCCACCCGGGCCTCGACGCCGACGACGGTGGGCCGCACGGGGGCGGGCGCGGGCCGGGTCGCCTCGGCGGATGCGGTCGGGTGGACGGGGTCGATGGTCCAGTGGCCGCGGGCCTGGGTGGCGCGGTCGTGGAAGTACTGGCGCACGATGACCCGGGCGGCGTCGGGGTGGGAGAGCTCGTAGGTGAAGGTGCCGTCGGGGGCGGCGAGGTCGTCGACGTCGACGGAGTCCACGATGCGGACCGCGCCGGTGTCGGTGGTGGTGCCGTAGACGGTGATGCCGACGAACGTGGCCCCGCCACGGGTGCCGGTCACCCGGTAGGGGGTGTCGGGCAGGACCAGGGCGACGTCGTAGTCGATGTCGGGCCCGGCGGCACCGAGGTGGCGGACCGACTCGAGCATGGGCAGGAACGCCGGCCGCTCGGGGTCGAAGGTCAGCAGCGAGCTCTCGCTGACCGCGGTGAGGATGCGCATCACGTACTGGTGCCCGTCGGCCGCCTCCCGCTCGTTCAGCGGGTCAGGGTCGTGCTCGATCCGCTCGACGGCGAACGCCACCGCTGCGGCCAGCTGGGCCCACGCGTCGTCCATGGTCATGGCCGGGACGCTAGTGAGGGTGTCGGTTGTGGCTCGGCGTTCGGGCTCAGACAGCCGACACCGAAGGCCAGCCGGAGTCGAGGCCCACGCCCCACGTGGAGCTGGTGGAGCATCTCCCGCGGATCGAGCACTGCCGGCGAGAACGGACCGGGAACCAGCTCTCGGACGGTTCGCCGGACCCGCTCCCCAGGACCCTCGAAGTCGACCACGGCGTCAGGGGCGAGCTCCAGCATCACCTGCCGGCACGCGCCATACGGCGGGCCGGGTTCGCGACGCCGCCGCGACCCCGACGGCACCGCGGCCACGACTCGGCCGACCGGCTGGCGGTCGGGAACACTCCATCTCATGGCCGCGGACATCTCGACGGGTGTGCCGGCCCCCGCCACCGGTGAGGACACCGCGGTGCCGTTCGTCGCGCGCCATCTCCGCCACCTCGTGTGCGACGACGTGCGGGGTGCGGTCGGGTTCCGGGGCGGGCAGGCCGCCGCCGACGCCGCCCTCGCCGCGTTCGACGTCACCGGGTACGCGGCACGACGCAACCAGGTCGCCCCCGCCTCCGCCCGGGGCGCGTCGCAGCTCTCCCCCTACATCCGCCACGGCCTCCTCGGCCTGCGCGACGTGTGGGACCACGTGGCCGGCGGTCCGGCCCGAGACGTCGCCAAGTTCCGCGACGAGCTGCTCTGGCAGGAGTACGGCCGCCACCTCTACGCCCGCCTCGGCCCCCGCACCGGCCGGGCATTGCGCCGCGACCTCACCCCGCCCGCACCCGGCGCGTCGACCGAGACGGCGGCACGCCAGAGCACCGACCCGTGGGACACCGACCTGGCCTGCGTGGCCATGGTGATGGACGAGCTCCACACCCGGGGCTGGCTGGTCAACCAGACCCGCATGTGGATGGCCAGCCACTGGTCGGTCCGCCACGGCGCACCGTGGCGCGACGGCGAGGACCGCTTCTTCGCCCACCTGCTCGACGGGTCACGCGCCGCCAACCGCCTCGGCTGGCAGTGGACGACCGGCATCGGCTCGTCGAAGCCCTACGGGTTCTCCCGCAGCCAGGTCGAGCGGCGGGCCCCCGGGCTCTGCGGGCAGTGCCCGCACCGTGACCGCTGCCCGATCCAGGAGTGGCCCGATCCCCCGGCCCACCGGGCCGTCGACCGCCCCGCCGCCCTGCGTGCCGACCCCCGCCCCGGGTTCACCGCCGGTCCCGACACCGTCGAGACCACCGGAGTCGCCGACACGGTGTGGCTCACCGCCGAATCGCTGGGGAACGACGACCCCGCCCTCGCCGCCCACCCCGCCCTCCCGGTCGTCTTCGTGTTCGACGAGCCGCTGCTGGCCCGGCTGCGCCTGTCGTCCAAGCGGCTGGTGTTCCTCGTCGAGACCCTCGCCGAGCTCGGCACCACCCGCGACCTGACCGTCGCCGTCGGCGACCCCGTCGCCGTGCTCGCCGGACGTCGCCTCGCCGTCACCCACGCCCCCGTGCCGGGCTTCCGCACCCGGGCACGACGACTGGACGTCGTCGAGACCCACCCGTGGCCGTGGCTGGTCCGCCCGCCCTCCGGGTCGCTGGCCTCCTTCAGCGCCTGGCGCCACCAGATCCGGCTCCCGTCATGACCCCCGAGCCCAAGACGTGCGCCTCGTGTGGGCGGACGATGACCTGGCGCAAGGCGTGGGCGGCGGACTGGGACGAGCGTCGGTACTGCTCCGAGCGGTGCCGGCGGCGGCGGGTCCGGCCCGTGGACACCGCCCTCGAAGAGGCCATCCGCACGCTGCTCGACCAGCGCGCGGCCACCGCCACCATCTGCCCCAGCGAGGCCGCCCGCGCCGTCGACCCCGACGGGTGGCACGACCTCATGGAACCGGCCCGCTCCGCCGCCCGCCGCCTCGTCGCCGCCGGCGAGGTCCAGATCACCCAGGGCGGCAAGGTCGTCGACCCCTCCACCGCCAAGGGCCCCATCCGGGTCCGTCGGACCCGCCCCTGATCTGATCACGACCTGGTCGTGAGCTGGCGAACCACCTGCGGCGCCACGGCCGGCATCGCCCGGGAGCGGAGGCGGGCCGGCCGGGGCGCCGGGTTGGTCAGCTCGCCGCCCGCAGGCCCTCAGGGACGTCAGCGCTCAGCACCGACGCGTGCCAACGGGCCTCGCGCCAGCCGTCGGGCGTCGACTTCCACACGATCGTGGCGATGCAGTCGAACGTCGCCGTGAGACCAGCCGCGGTGAGGGTCTGGCGGAACTCGAGCACCGAGAACCCGAGGTCGTCGGCGATCGTGGCGTCATAGGCCAGGATCTCGCTGTCGGTGTCGGCGTCGAGCGCGGTGAGGGTGGCGAAGAGGTCACCGAACCACCCCTCCCACTCGTCACGGGAACGCACCGCCACCGACCCGCCGGACGGATCGACGTCCACGATCCCGAAGTCGTCGTCACACAACGCAGCGAGCGTCTCGAAGTCGTGGTCGCGCACGCAACGCAGCAACGTGCACGTCTCGGCGAAGAACGGGCGGCCCTCGAGCTCGGGGTACGGACGGTCGAGCGGCGAGGTGGGGACGAGCTGGGTGACGTTCATCGGTGGGCTCCGATCGGGAAGGGCGGCTCGGTGACGAGCCGGGGAGGAGGGGACGGCCGGCCCGGGAGCACCCGGGCGGGCCGATGGGGCGGGTGCACGGCCCCGGTCCGGCGAACGGACCGGACCGGGGCCGCACCGGGGGGACCGTCAGACCCTGTCGACCTCGGACGCACGGGGCAGCCCTTCGGCCACCAGCTCGTCGTCGGCACGGGACTTCGTCAGGGCGATGGACAGGATGAGGATCCCGAACAGCGGCTTGGCCAGCACGTCGGCGACGGAGTAGCCGACCTGGCGCACCACCTCGGCGGTGGCCTCGTCGCTGATCACCGACGGGGCGATGTAGGCCAGCGGGTACACACCCCAGGTGATGAGCACGATGTAGCGCAGGGCGTCCACCAGCTTGCGCACCCGCGGGCTCTGGCGGTCGAGCGACCGACCGAGCTCCACGAACAGCACGTAGAGGATATAGAGGAACGGGATCGTCGACAGGATCCCGAACACCGTGCGGGTGGCCGAATCCGCCGCCGCGATCTCGCCCGGGTAGCCGAGGCCGATCATCAGCACCGCCGCCACCGTGAGGCGGATGATGAGGCTGCGGGTCGTGTCCTTGGCCAGCTTCAGCACGAGCACCAGCTCCGCCAGCAGCAGCGGCACCGTGAGGAGCCAGTCGACGTAGCGGTAGCCCTCGTTGAACGGCGGGCCGTCCTGGACGAACCGGCCGTCGGTGAACGTGAAGGCGTCGGCCCACGAGTTGAAGATCCGCAGGTAGTGGTACAGGGCGATGGCCACCACGAGCGTGGAGATCGTGACGGCGATCCGGTAGGTCACGTGGACCTGGTTGCGCATCAGGAGGAACAGCAGCAGCGATGCACCCATCGCCGCGATGGTGAACGAGAAGGCGTTGTAGACCAGGTCGTACTGACCCTGGCTGAGTTCGAGTGGCATGAGCATCTCCTTGGGAGCATTTCGGGTTGCCACACCGTTTCAGCATTGTTTAGTTCTAATTATTCCCGTTCAGTTCCCAATTCGCCGGTGCGGTAGCGTCGGGGGTCGTGGACGGCGACAGCGATAGCGACAGCGACTCCGTCGACCTGGCCACCGCCGCCGAGCAGCTCGGCGTCCACTACCAGACCGCCTACAAGTGGGTTCGCGCCGGCACGCTGCCGGCCCGTCGGGTCGGCGGCCGCTACCTCCTCGACCCCGCCGACGTGGCCCGCCTCGCCGACGAGCGCACCCGGCCCGCTCCCCCACCCCGACGCCGCCCCCGCCGCGGCTTCGACGACCTCGCCGCCCGCATGCAGACCGCCCTGCTCGACGGCGACGAGCGCACCGCCCGCTCCCTCGTCGACGGGCTCGTGCGCGACGGCGTGCCGCTCACCGACGCCATCCAACAGGTCATCGCCCCCGGGCTGCGCCACATCGGCACCGAGTGGCACGACGGCCGCCTGCCCATCTGGGTCGAGCACCGCGCCGCGGCGATCGTCGACCGCATCCTCGGCGAGCAGCACCCCACCCCCCGCGGCCGCCGGCGCGGCACCGCCGTCGTCGCCGCCCTCTCCGGCGACACCCACACCCTGCCCACCTCCATGGCCGCCGCCGCCCTGCGCGAGGACAACTGGCGCGTCCACCACCTCGGCGCCGACATGCCCCCCGACGAGCTCGTGCGCTTCGGCGCCGAGCACCCCGTCGACCTCGTCGTGCTGACCGTCACCGTGCCCGAGGTCGCCGACGACGCCGCCGCCACCGCCGCCCGCCTCGAGGCCGACGGCGTGCGCACCCTCGTCGGCCGCCCCGGCGCCACCCTCACCGACCTCGTCACCGACGCCCGCGCCCGCTGACCCGGTGCCCGGTCGGCGGTCGGGGGTCGGGGGTCGGGGGTCGGGGGTCGGCGGTCGGCGGTCGGAGGTCGGAGGTCGGGCTGACGGGTAGCGGTCGAGGGGTCGACGGGTGGATGGGACGCCGAACCCCCGGTTCCCCGATCCGGGCCGGTCGAAGAGAACTTCCCCGTGGGGGTTGCGAACTGGCGTTCGTCGTACTACAGTTCGGGTTCTTCCCCTTTCGGGGCCGCTCCTCGAGTCGGTGCCCGCCCGTTCGTTCGAGGTCGAGGAGCACGGCGATGGCCGTCGGGGAAGCCACCACGAGCACACCAGCCGGTGCGGCGACCGCCGACCAGACATTGGCGTCGTCACCCGGTTCGTCCACCCCGGGACCCTCGAACGGCGCACCCTCGGGTGCCGGACGCTCGACTGCCGCACCTTCCGGTGCCCGGTCGTCCGGTGCCGGACCCTTCGGTGCCCGGTCGTCCGGTGTGCGCGCTGCGACTGCTGCTCGCCCTGCTGCCGGGTCGGCGGTGCTGGTCGACGCGCTGTTGTCGACCGTGCGGGCGCACTTCGGGGTCAACGACGGCGAATGGGCTCGCCTCGACGCCGCCGGTCTCCGAGCGGCCGCCGAGGGGCTGCAGCGGGGCCTGTCGGCGCTGGAGCACCAACAACGCGAGGTGCTGCGGTTGATCGACGACCACCGAGCCTTCACCGTCGACGGATCCCGCGACGCCGCCGACTGGTCAGCGAACAACCTCGGCATCACCCGCAAGGCGGCCAACGACCGCCTGCGCCTGGGACGC
>JALOLR010000017.1 GCA_025455885.1 Acidimicrobiales bacterium | reverse complement strand
CTCTCACCCTTCCGGCGCCTCGACGGCACCGAGGTCGCCGTGCCCATGATGCGCCGGATCGACGCCACCGGGACTTCCTGGACCGAGGCGCCCGGATGGCAGGCGGTGAGCCTCCCCTACCTGGCCGGGGAGCTCGAGATGACGATCGTGGTGCCCGACGACGGTCGGTTCCGGGAGGTGGAGGCCCGCCTCGACGGCCCGACGCTCGCCGGCCTCCGCACGACGATGACGGAGGTTCCGGTGGATGTGTCGCTCCCCCGCGTCGGGTTCACCACCGACGTCGAGCTGACCGACGCACTGCGCACGCTCGGTGTCGTGGACGCCTTCGACACGTTGGCGGCCGACTTCTCGGGGGCCAGCTCCGAGGAGCCGCTGGCCCTCGCCGGGGTGGCGCACCAGACGTTCTTCGCGATCGACGAGGAGGGCACCGAGGCCGCCGGCTCACGACCGGCGACCACGAGCGCACCGGCGGGCGTCGACGGCCGCACCCTCAGCTCCCCGACCACGCCCCGCACGATCGTGGCGAACCGCCCCTTCCTCGTTCTGGTCACCGACCGCGACACCAGGGTGCCCCTGTTCTACGGGCGGGTCGTGGCTCCGAGGGGCTGAGGCGGGGTCACCAGCGCGGTGACGAACACCGGCGAGCGCGGTCCCTCCCCACCCCGCACGGTCACCTCCAGACGATCCTTCCCGGCACGGGCGAGCACGACGGGGCCCGGACCGTCCGTCACCAGGCGACGATCGATCGGATCGCGGTACTCGACCTCGGTACGACGGGGGAGCGACGCCCAGGGTGGGCCGCCGCCGACCGAGGCGGCCACCCGGACCACCGCCTCCTCCACCACGGCCCAGGCCACGGCGTTGGTGACGTGGTCGAGCACGTCGAGATCGGCGAGCCGCGACCGCCACGGCACGACCACCACCCCGGGTTCGTCCCCGTCGAGGGCGACGTGGCGGAGCCGCCCGTCGACCTCACGACCGCCGGACGCCTCTCGATAGAGGTCCTCGAAGGCGTCGCCGAGCGGCGCGGGGCGGCCGGTGACGGGATCCACGTGCACCCACACCGTCACCGCCTCGGCCCGTCCCCCGGCCTCGCCGGTCATCGTGACGCGTCGCTCCGCCCACCGGGACCCGAGCCCCGAACAGAACGTGGCCAGCTCGACCTGCTCGCGGAACCGCAGCGGCGCCGACTGCTCGATCACCGACCGCCGCACCACCCAGTACAGGGGGTCGGGGAGGGCGGCGTCGTCGCTGTCGTCGCCGGCGACGTCCTGGAGGTACCGGGCCAGGGCGTCGAGGCGCACCTGCCCGTCCGTCCCCACGTCCGCCAGCCGGACACGGCGCCGGGCGCGGTACACCCGCCCGGTCGGCGGGAGCGCCGTCATGACGACGGCGCCGGGGTCCCGACGACGTCCCCGTCCGGAGGGATCCGTGACGCTCATGGCCGCCGACGCTAACGGCCGCGCCGAAACCTCGTTGACGGCGCAGGACGCGGCGTGCTTTCGTTGTCACCATGTTCACGACCGACGCCTCTGCCTGCACCACCGGTGCCGCGCCGGCTGTCGTCGTGCCCGCCACCGGCTCCGCCGTGCTCACCACCACCGTCATCGCCGCCTCGTGGTACCGCCACATCGACGGCTTCGGTTTCCCGGTGAACCACAAGCGCCTCACCCGGCGGCCCGTGATCCCCGTCTCGTAACGCTCGAAGCGACGAGACCGCCACAGGCCGCCGGGTTCTCCCGGCGGCCTTTCTGCGTCGCCCCCTCCCGCCCCATCCCGATCCACCCCGCGCAGCACCCACGAAAGGAACCTCCCGATGCTCGCCGAGCTCGACATCTCCCCCGTCGTGCAGGCCGAGGCCGCCTGCCGAGACCTCGAGGGCGCGCCGACCGGCGTGTTCTTCTCCGAGGACCTCCACGACGTCATCCGGGCCAAGCGGATCTGCGCGGAGTGCCCGGTCCGGGTGCCGTGCCTCGAGGGGGCGATCGCCCGCCACGAGCCGTGGGGCGTCTGGGGCGGACACCTGTTCCTCAACGGGCGGATCCTGACCACCAAGCGACGGGCGGGACGTCCCCCCAAGGTGCCCCGCCCCGAGGACGAGCTTCCCGACATCCCGGTGCCGGTCCACCTGAGGGGCTACCTCCGCACCGCGTGAACCCGTCCGGTGCCGTCCCGGCGGCACCGGACCGAGGCCCCACCGACCCCCTGCTCCCGCCCGAACCCGGGTGGCGCCGCGGCTCCGAGCCGGCGCCGCCCGCCGGCCGGGGCGGGACAGGGGGTCGGGTCGACCGACGGTCGGCGCGGGCGCCCTGATTGGGGAGCGCCGCCGCACGCCGCTACCGTCGGTCGTGGTGCCGCCGATGGAGACGTCCCCCCTTCCGCCCGAGGACCGAGCCCCGGCCCCGCCCGCCCGACGGGTGTCGCGGGGTCTGATCGCCGCGGTCGCTCTGGCCGTGGTCGTCCTGGCCGTGGCCACGTTCACCGCGTTCCGATCCGACGACGACACCACCGAGACCCTCACGCCCGGCGCCACCCTGGCCCCGGGGGCGTTCGGTACGAACGGGCTCGACGCCGGTGAGGATGTCGCGGGACAACCCCTTCCGGACTTCACCGTGACGAACTTCGACGGGAGCACCGCCCCGCTCTCGACGGACGGCCGCCCCCTGGTCATCAACTTCTGGGCCTCGTACTGCGGCCCGTGCGTGGCCGAGATGCCGGCCATCGAGCAGGTCTACCAGGCCAACCGCGACCGCATCGGGGTGCTCGGCCTGCAGGTGCAGGAGGCCGCCGAGCTCGGTCTGCCGCTGGCCGAGAAGACCGGCGTCACCTACCCGCTGGGTCGCGACCCGAAGGGCGAGCTCGTGCGCGAGCTCGGCGGGATGAACCTGCCCACCACGGTCTTCGTGGCCGCCGACGGCACCATCACCGACGTGCACGTCGGGGCCGTCACCGCGCCCGAACTGCAGGCGCTCATCGACGAGCACCTGCCGGCCTGAGCGTGAACCCCTCGCTCGTCTACGCGTTCGGGGTCGGGATGGTCGCCACGTTCAACCCGTGCGGGTTCGCGATGCTGCCCGCCTACCTCTCGTACTTCCTCGGCCTCGAGAACAAGGTCGACCCGGAGGGGCGGGACCTCACCGCGGCGGTCCTACGGGCCCTGGCCGTCGGCGCCACCATGACCGGTGGGTTCGTGGCCGTCTTCGCGCTGCTCGGGCTGGGCCTCGAACCGATCCTCTCCACCGTCCAGTCCCGTCTGCCGTGGGTGACGATCATCCTGGGCGTCGGTCTCGTCGTCGTGGGGGTGATGATGCTCCGGGGGCGGACGTTCACCGTGAACCTGCCCAAGCTCAACAAGGGCACCGACTCCCGGGAGCTCACCTCCGTCTTCCTCTTCGGGGTGTCCTACGCCATCGTCTCGCTGTCGTGCACGATCTCGTTGTTCATCGCCGCCGTCGTGACGACGATCGACACGGAGAGCTTCGCCGTCGGCGTCGGGGCGTTCGTCGCCTACGCGCTGGGCATGGGCCTGGTGCTCACCGTGCTCACGGTCGCGCTGGCCCTGGCCCGCCAGTCCATGGTGGGTCGTCTGCGCCGGGTCCTCCCCTACGTGAACCGGGTGTCGGGTGCCCTGCTGATCGTCGCCGGCCTCTACGTCGCGTACTACGGCTGGTACGAGCTGCAGGTGCTCGGCGGCGACCTCGACCCCGGCGGACCGGCGCGCTGGGTGTTCGACCTGAACGGCACGGTGAGCACGTGGATCACCGACGTGGGGCCGACCCGCCTGGGGTTGGTGCTGGCCCTGGCGATCGCCGTCGTCGTGCTCGTCGTGCTGGTGCTCCGTGCCCGCCGTGAGGATCGGCCGGACGGATCGGACGAAACCGCCGTCCCCGGCCCCGACTCCCGACGGGTCCCCTGAGCCACTCGTCGGCGACGCGTGGCATCCTTCGGGAACCGCCACCACCACCTCCCGGAGGCCGACCTTGGACCTACGCGTGTTCGTCGAACCCCAGCAAGGAGCGAGCTACGCCCAACAGCTCGACGTCGCCCGGGTCGCCGAGGAGTGCGGGTACGACGGCTTCTTCCGATCCGATCACTACCTGCGGATGGGCCACGGGGACGGCCGACCCGGCCCGACGGACACCTGGGTGACGCTCGGCGGCATCGCCCGCGAGACGACCACCATCCGCCTCGGCACCCTGGTCTGCTCGGCCACGTTCCGACTCCCCGGGCCGTTGGCGGTGACGGTGGCGCAGGTCGACGACATGAGCGGAGGGCGGATCGAGCTCGGCCTGGGCGCCGGCTGGTTCGACGACGAACACACCGCGTACGGCGTGCCGTTCCCCACGCTCGGCGAGCGCTTCGACCGCCTCGAGGAGCAACTGGAGATCATCACCGGGATGTGGAGCACCCCCGAGGGATCACAGTTCACCTTCGAAGGGCAGCACTACGGCCTGGTCGGCTCACCGGCGCTCCCGAAGCCGGTGCAGCCGGGTGGGCCCCCGGTGATCATCGGCGGCCACGGCCCGAAGCGCACGCCGATGCTCGCTGCCCGCTTCGCCGCCGAGTTCAACGTGGCCTTCTCCCCGATCGAGGTGTTCACCGCCCAACGGGACCGGGTGCGGGCGGCGTGCGCGTCCATCGGCCGTCCCCCGGAGGACATGGTCTTCTCGGTGGCACTCGTGCTGTGCTGCGGCGCCACCAACGCCGAGGTCGAGCACCGCGCCGGAGCGATCGGACGGGCCGCCGCCGAGCTCCGGGCCAACGGTGCCGCCGGGACCCCGGCGGAGGTCCTCGCCACGATCGCGTCCTATGCCGAAGCGGGTGTCGACCGCGTGTACCTCCAGGTCCTCGACCTCGACGACCTCGACCACCTCCGCCTCGTCGCCGAAGAGGTCATGCGCCTTCTGCCGTAACACTTGCTCGGCATCCGCCTCGCCGGCTTCGCCGACACGCCCACCCGTCCCGAGCCTCCTCGCTGGCGCGACGTCGGCTGTCACCCCCCGAGCGCTCGGCCTCCGCCTCGCCGGCTTCGCCGACACGCCCACCCGTCCCGAGCCTCCTCGCTGGCGCGACGGCGGCTGTCAGGGGCTGAGGCGCTCCCGTCGCCACGAGCCGTCGCTGCGCCGGGAGTAGCGGAACCGATCGTGCAGGCGGGACGGGCGGCCCTGCCAGAACTCGACCTCCTCGGGGAGGACCCGGTACCCGCCCCAGTGAGGCGGCCGAGGCACGGCGCCGTCGGCGAAGCGGGCCTCGGCCTCGGCGACGCGTCGGTCGAGGGTGGCCCGGTCGGGGATGACCTCGCTCTGCCGGGAGGCCCAGGCCCCGACCTGGCTGCCCCGCGGTCGGGAGACGAAGTACTCGTCCGACTCGGCGGCGCTGACCGCCTCGACCGTCCCGGCCACACGGACCTGACGAGCGAGCACGTTCCACGGGAAGCAGATCGCCGCCACCGGCCGCTCCGCCATCTCCCTGCCCTTCTGGCTCGTCGCGTTCGTGAAGAACACGAAGCCGTGGTCGAGCCCGCGCAGGAGCACGTGGCGCGACGACGGTCGGCCCGAGGCGGCGACGGTCGAGACGACCATCGCCTCCGGCTCGTGCACGCCGAGCGCCACGCACGTCTCGAACCAGCGGTGGAACTGGGTGAACGGGTCGTCGGCCAGGTCGGCCTCGTCGACGCCGGCGGACTGCAGCACGGCCCGCTGCGCGGCGAGGTCGCTCGTCATGACGACGAGTCAACCCCATCCGGACCCTCGGAGGCGACACGGGCGGGGGTCACAGCCCCGTCCCGAGGGTCCAGCCCACGGCCGCGGCGCCCACGCCCCCCACGACCGAGACGAGGGCCCAGGCCAACGCCGGCCCCGCACCCTGGTGGTCGCCCGATCCCTCCGCGAGGTTCACCAGCTCCATCATGAGAGTGGAGAACGTCGTGAACGCCCCGAGGAACCCGGCGACGACGAAGCGTCGCACGTCGGCGTCGAGGGTGTGGCCGGTGGACCAGCCGATCACGACACCGAGCACCGCCGAACCGAGGAGGTTGGCGGCCAGCACCCCGTAGGAGGGTCCGATCGGACCTCCTCGTCGACGCATCACCACGTCGAGCAGATGTCGGCACAGCGCGCCGAGCGCGCCCCCCACGCCGACCAGCACGAGACCGGTCACGAACGGACCCACCATCGTCGACCCAGCGCCAGCCCGGCGGCCGCGACCGCCACACCCGCCACCAGCGACACCGCAAGGTACGTACCGGCCCGCAACACCTGCCCGGCGTCGACGAGGACCACCGCCTCCACCGTCAGGGTCGAGAAGGTCGTGAACGCACCCAGCACACCGGTGCCGAGCAACGAGTGGGTGACCGGGGCGGAGGGCTGTCGCTCGAGGAGCCCGGCGACGACGAGACCCAGGCAGAACGCACCGATCAGGTTGACGGCCAGCGTCGTGGTGGGGAAGCGGTCGAGGGCCACCGGCCAGCTGGTCGCCACCACCCAGCGCGCCGACGCCCCCAGCGCGCCGCCGAGCGCCACCGCGGCCATGCGGAGGGGATCGGTGCGACGCACGTCCGGTCAGCGGATCTCGGTGGAGCCGCGCAGGTACGGCCACAGCACCTCGGGCAGTGCCACCGACCCGTCGGGGCGCCGATGCGTCTCGACGAGCGCCGCCCACACCCGGGGCACGGCCAGCGCCGACCCGTTGAGCGTGTGCACGACCTCGGTGCCCTTCGCGCCGGCCGGCCGGTAACGGATGTTGGCGCGGCGGGCCTGGTAGTCGCTGAACCACGACACCGACGAAACCTCGAGCCACTGGTCGACTCCCGGGGCGTAGACCTCGACGTCGAAGGAACGGTGGTGCGACTGACCCATGTCGCCGGTGCAGATGTCGAGCACGCGATGGGTGAGGCCCAGCGCGACGATCAGCGCCTCGGCGCGGGCGAGGATCTCCTCGAGGATCCCCGGCGCCTGCTCCGCGGTGGCGTAGGCCAGCAGCTCGACCTTGTCGAACTCGTGGACGCGCAGCAACCCGCGGGTGTCGCGTCCGGCCGACCCGGCCTCGCGCCGGAAGCACGGCGTGGAGGCCATGAACCGGACCGGCAGCTCGCCCTCGGCGAGCACCTCGTCACGGGCGATCGAGGTGAGCGGCACCTCGGCGGTGGGGATGGCCCACAGGTCGTCCCTGGGGACCTGGTAGGCGTCGTCGACGAACTTGGGGAGCTGGCCGCTGGCGGTGAGGGTGGCCGACGTGACCAGGCTCGGGGGTCGGATCTCCTCGTAGAGATCGCTGTTGCGATCGAGTGCGACCTGGCAGAGGGCCCGGGCGAGCGTGGCCCCCTGCTTCCGGAACATGGTGAACATCGCGCCGCTCATCCGCACCGCCGACTCGACGTCGAGGATCCCGAGCTCGGTCCCGATCTCCCAGTGGGGGACCCGCTGGTGCTCGCCGTAGGCGCCGGCGGTATCACCGGGACCGACGACCCGGATCACCGGGTTGTCGGCGTCGCCGGCGCCGTCGGGGGCGGCCTCCGCGGGGACGTTGGGGATCACGAGGAGGAGGTCGCGGACCTGGGTGGCCAGCTCGTCGGCCTCGGCGGCGAGCGCCTTCTCCCGCTCCCCGAGCTCGCGGCTCTCGGTCTGCGCGGCCTCGGCGGCGGCGACCTCGCCGTCCCGCCGCAGGGCTCCGACCTGCTTCGACAGCGTGTTGATCGCCGCCCTGAGGTCGTCACGCTCGGCGCCGACCTGGCGGGCACGCTCGTCGAGGCGGCGCACCTCGTACAGCTCCGCGAGATCGCCCCCGCGCCGGGCCAACGCCGCCTCGACGACGTCGAACTCGTTGCGGACGCGGCGGATGTCGATCATCGGCGCCGACGTTAGCGGCGCATCGAGCGCCCCCTCGCCGGGTTCCGCGCCGATGCCGGAGCGTGGGAGGTCGCCCAGTAGCGTCGGCGTGCGTGTCCGAGCCGACCCCGCCACCCGCTGTCGAGGTGACCGACCTCGTCGTCCGCCATGGCCCGATCACCGCGGTCGACGGGCTCTCCTTCACCGCTGCCACCGGTCGGATCACCGCCGTGCTCGGACCGAACGGCGCCGGGAAGACGACGACCGTCGAGACGCTCGAGGGCTACCGCCGGCCGAGCGCCGGGACCGTGCGGGTGCTCGGACTCGACCCCGTCGCCGACCGGCGCGAGCTCGTGCCCAGGATCGGCGTGATGCTCCAACAAGGAGGCGTTGCGCCGGGCATCCGCCCCGAGGAGGTGGTGAACCTCTTCGCGTCGTACTACGACGATCCCGTCGACCCCGACGAGCTGCTCGCCCTGGTGGGCCTCGAGGAGCGTCGGCGCTCGTCGTGGCGGCGCCTCTCCGGCGGCGAGCAACAGCGCCTCTCCCTGGCCCTCGCGCTGGTGGGTCGCCCGGAGGTGGTGTTCCTCGACGAGCCGACCTCGGGCATCGACCCGCTCGGGCGCCAGGTCGTCCGGGACGTGATGCAGCGCCTCCGGGACGAGGGCGTCGCCGTCCTCGTGACCACCCACGACCTCGACGAGGCCGAGCGGGTCGCCGACGAGATCGTGATCATCGACCGCGGACGCCTGCTGGCCACCGGGTCCCCGGCCGCGCTCATGACCAGCGAACGCGGCGGTGAGCTCCGTTTCCGGGCACCGAGCGGCATCGACGTGGACTCACTGGCCGGGGTGCTGGGGGCGCCCGTGAGCGAAGGGCCCGGCGGGGAGTACGTGGTCGGGGCCGAGGCCAGCCCGACCACCGTCGCCGCGCTGACCGCCTGGCTGGCCGAGCACGACCTTCCCCTCGGTGACCTGCGCGCCGGCCGCCAGTCCCTCGAGGACGTCTTCCTGCGCCTCACCGCCGACGCCGACCCGGCCTCCGCACGGGGAGGGACGACGGCACCGACCGGCCGACGCCGTCGGGACCGGCGGTGAACGCCCTCGTCACCCAGGCGCGCACCGAGCTGCGCCTGAACCTGCGCAACGGCGAGCAGCTCCTCGTGGCGATCGCCATCCCGGTCCTGCTCCTGGTGTTCTTCTCGACGGTCGACGTCCTCCCGCTCCCCGACGGGGTCGACGACGCGGTCGACTTCCTCACCCCCGGGGTGCTGGCCCTCGCCGTGATGTCGAGCGCGATGGTGAGCCTCGGCATCAGCACCGGCTTCGAGCGCCAGTACGGGGTCCTCAAGCGCCTCGGCACCACGCCGCTGGGTCGGGGCCGTTGGGTCACCGCGAAGATCCTCATGGTCCTGGCGCTGCTCGCCATCCAGGTCGTGGTGGTCGCCGCCGTCGGCGCCGCCCTCGGCTGGTCACCCGACCCCCGAGCGGTGCTCGCCATCGGCGCGATCGGACTCGGGGCGCTCGCCTTCGGCGGCATCGGCCTGGTGCTCGCAGGCACGCTGCGCGGGACGGTGAACCTCGCCGTCACCAACGGCCTCTACCTCGTGCTGCTCCTGACCGGCGGCATGGTGATCCCGCTCGAGGAGCTGCCGGGGCCCATGGCCGGCGTCGGCGAGCTCCTCCCGGCGGCGGCGCTCAGCACCACGCTGCAGGCCACCCTCCGGGAGGGAGCCCCGGCCGGCGGCACGGCGTGGGTCGTACTCGTCGTGTGGGCAGTGGTCGCTCCGCTCGCCGCGGGGCGATTCTTCCGCTGGGAACCCTGATCAGCCGTCGACGGCGACGGCGGAGTCGCCACCCCAGAGCCGGAACATGGCCAGCATGGCGATGTACACGCCGAGCGCCACGAACAGCCCCGAGTAGAACGCCCAGGTCAGGATGGGCTTGTCGAACTTGAGGTGCATGAAGATCCACGCCACGGTGAAGAACTTCACGCCCATCAACAGCAACAGCACCGGAACGAGGAGGCTGCCCGACCACAGCGGGAAGTCGGGTACTTCGACGGCGAGGACCTCGACCACGGTGACCACCGCCAGGAAGATGGCCGTGAACACGTACACCTTGTCCCGGGAGTACGGCGCGACGGCACCGTCGAGCACCTCGGTGGGGACGGGATCGTGCGGGGAGATGGTGGTGCTCATCGGGTCTCCTACGGGATCAGGTAGACGATCGCGAAGATCAGGATCCAGACGATGTCGACAAAGTGCCAGTACAGGCCGACGACCTCGACCGTCTCGGAGCGGTGTTCGGGGAGGTTCCCGCGGATGGACAGCAGCAGCAGCGCCATCAACATGATGATGCCGATGGTGACGTGCACGCCGTGGAAGCCGGTGAGAGTGTAGAAGGCCGAGCTGAAGCGGCTGGTCGTGAAACCGAGGCCTTCACGCACGAAGGCGGTGAACTCGTAGACCTGCCCGGCGATGAAGGTGGCGCCGAGCAGCGCGGTGGCGCCGAGCCACACCCGCATCCGGTGGTGGTCGGCCCGCTCGATGGCCGACACGGCCAGCACCATCGTGAGCGAGCTCATCAACAGCACGAACGACGACGCCGAGGTGAACGGGATGTCGAAGAGGTCCTCCCCGCTCGGCCCCTCGAGCGGATCGCGGTAGAGGAGGTAGGTGGTGATGAGGCCCCCGAACAGCAGGCACTCGGAGGCCAGGAACAGCCACATCGCCAGCTTGGTGTTGGAGATGCCGGTGTTGGTGTCGTGCTCGATGTGGGCCACCGGGGCATGAGCGTCAGCGGACGCGCCGCTCAGGTGCGAGGTGACGGTCTCAGCCAACGGGAGCCACCTCCTTGTCGGAGACGTCCGCCTCGTCGGCGGGCTCCTCGGTGGACTCGGCGGTGTCGAGCTCGCTGCCCGAGGCGGAGGCACCGCCCGGCGCGTGGTCGTCGTCGTGGGCCGCCGCCGGGTCGTCCGGCGGTTCGAGGGCCCAGCCGAACAGCCCACCGACGACGATGATGCCACCGATCAGCGAGAGCCACAGGGTGTAGAGCAACCCGTAGGCGACGATCGGCAGGCCGAAGGCGACCACGATCGGCCAGTAGGACGGTGACGGGAGGTGGATGTGCTTGCCGTCGGAGCGCTTCTGCACGACGTCCTCGGTGTCGGCGATGCGCACCAGGGCGCCATCCTTGGTCTCGCCGTACTTGCGGTACCAGAAGTCGTCGACCCGGGTGACGGTGGGGATCGGGTCGAAGTTGTAGGCCGGCACCGGTGAGGGGGTCATCCACTCGATCGTCCTGCCGTCCCACGGGTCGGCCTGCACCGGCGGGAGGCTCTTGGCCTTCACCTTGCTGTAGAAGATGTTGAAGACGAACAGGGCGATGCTGCTGGCCAGGATAAAGGCGCCGATCGTGGCGACCTTGTTCCAGAACTCGAACCCGTAGCCGGCGTCATAGGTGTAGATGCGCCGGCTCATCCCCTGGAGCCCGAGCACGTGCATCGGGGCGAACGTGAGGTTGAAGCCGAGCAGCATGAACCAGAAGTGGGCCTTGCCCAGGGTCTCGTTCAGCATGTAGCCGAAGGCCTTCGACCAGTAGAAGTACATGCCGCCGACGAAGCCGAAGAACGCCCCGCCGAAGAGGACGTAGTGGAAGTGGGCGACGATGTAGTAGGTGTCGGTCTGCTGGGTGTCACCGGGGGCGATGGCGTGGGTGACGCCGGAGAGGCCGCCCAGGGTGAACATCGTGACCAACCCGATGGAGAAGAGCATCGGCGAGGTGAACCGGAGCTTCCCGCCCCACATGGTGGCGGTCCAGTTCAGGATCTTCACGCCGGTGGGCACGGCGATGAACATCGTCGTGAGCGAGAAGGTCGTGACCGAGATCGGTCCGATGCCCGAGACGAACATGTGGTGGGCCCACACGCCGAAGCCCATGAACCCGATGGCGACGCCGGAGAAGACGATGAACGGGTAGCCGAAGATGGGCTTGCGGGAGAAGGTGGGGAGCATCTCGGACACGAGGCCGAACGCCGGGAGGATCATCAGGTAGACCTCGGGGTGCCCGAAGATCCAGAACAGGTGCTCCCAGAGCAACGGGCTCGCGCCCTTGGCGACGTTGAAGAAGTTGGCGTCGAAGAGGCGGTCCATCATGAGCAGGACCTGCGCCGAGGTCAGGACCGGGATGGCGAACAGGAGCAGGAACTGGGTGACCAGGGTCATCCAGGTGAACACCGGCATGCGCATCAGGGTCATCCCCGGGGCCCGCATGTTGAGAACGGTCACGATCAGGTTCACCGCGCCGGCCAGCGAGGCGATACCGGCGATGAGGAGACCGAGGTTCCAGTAGTCGATCCCGTGGGTCGGGGAGAAGATCACCCCGTTGTTGGGCGCGTAGTTGAACCATCCCCCGTCGGCGCCGCCGCCGAGCAACCAGCTCGAGTTGATGAAGATGCCGGCGAAGAGGAACACCCAGAAGCTCAGCGCGTTGATGCGCGGGAAGGCCACGTCCCGTGCGCCGATCTGCAGGGGCATCAGGTAGTTCGCGAACGCGGCGCCGATGGGCATGACGACCAGGAAGACCATGGTCGTGCCGTGCATCGTGAAGACCTGGTTGTACAGGTCGGCGCTGAGCAGCGTGCCCCGCGGCGCCCACAGCTGCACCCGGATGAGCAGCGCCTCGACGCCACCGATGATGAAGAACACCAGCGCGGCCGCGCCGTACATGATGCCGATCTTCTTGTGGTCGACGGTCGTCAACCACGACCGCCAGCCGGTTGACGCGGTCGGGCGCGTGAACACGCCGGCAGGCTTGAAGTCCGACCCGCCGTCCCCCGTCGGGAGGGCGAGCGGACCTGCATCAGTGATGGCCATTGAGTGCTCCGGTTGCGAGGATCGTCGGCGGCGAGATGAGGGCGAGGGCGGCGGGGGTCACGTCAGTTCAGCGTGTAGAGGTAGGCCACGAGCTGGTCGATCTGCTCCTCGGTGAGCGCCAGGTTCGGCATGCCCCGGCCTCCCTGGGCGTAGGCCGGCTTCATCGCCGGAGGGTTCCGCAGCCATGCCTCGAGCACCGCCCGGTTGACCCGTTCGGTGTCGACGGGACCGCCGACGAGCGCGTCACCCGGGTCGCCCGGATTGGCGGTCAGCTCCGGGTCGCCGGCGACCGGCTCGCCGTCGGGCGCGTAGAGGTTGAAGATCGAGCCGGCGAACGTGCCGCGCGTCATGAAGTGGGTGAGGTTCGGTGCCACACCCGCCACGAGCGGGACCGGCGCCGCCTCCGGGTCGTCGTTCACCCCGTCGATCACGTGGCACTGGGCGCACAGGGCCGTGAACACGGCCTTGCCCTCGGCGGCAACCGGGTCGGTCGGCTCGGCCCGTTGGTCCTGGACCTGGTTGTCGGCCCACTCGTCGAACGTCTCGGTGGGCACCGACCGCACGAGCATCCGCATGTTGGCGTGGGACAGGCCGCAGAACTCGGTGCACTGCCCGAGGAACACGCCCTCGACGTCGGCCTCGATCTTCAGGTCGTTGAGCTGACCCGGCACTGCGTCCTTCTTCCCGTTCAGCCCGGGGATCCAGAACGAGTGGATCACGTCGTTGGAGGCGACCTTCAGGTCGACCTGTCGGCCGACCGGGATGACCATCTCGGTCGCCGTGTCGATCTCGAAGATCCCGTCGTCGTTCAGGTCGTACCTGTAGCCCCACCACCACTGCTGGCCGTAGACCTCGACCTTGAGCGCGTCGGGTTCGCGGGACTCGAGCTCGATGATGGTGATGACGGTGGCCACCGCCACGCCGGCCAGGATGAGGGCGGGGAGGATCGTCCACCCGATCTCGAGGCCCGTGCGACCGTGGATCTGGTCGGGGAACTGCTCGGGATCGTCGGAGTCACGCTCGCGGAACTTGAAGATGGCGGCGAAGACCACGCCGAAGACGGCGAGGCCCACGAGGAGGGCGATGAAGAAGACGGGACCCATGAGGTCCTGGATCGACTGCGCCGACGGCCCCTCGGGTCGCAGGGTGGTGAGGGGCTTGTCGTCGTTGAAGAACGCCGCCACGATCAGGGCCACGAACAACACGGTGACGACGGCCAGGGTCACGATCTGCAGGACCCTGACGACGACGGAACGGCGTGACATCTACTCTCCTCGGAGGGCGGGGCCGAACGACGGCGAGGCGGTCGGACTCGGGCGACAGGCCCTCTGGTGACGACGAGCGGTGCTGAACCGAATGAAGTGTCGCCCATGTCCGGAACGGCGCGCCACTCCGGCGCTGACTCTCCCGTCACCCACGCGCGACGGGCAGGGGGCCGAGGGGCGACCGGCGTTCACGAGGTGACCACGATCGGGGCCATGCTGCTCTCGACCGACTCCCCGGCCGCCGGCTCCTCGGTCGGCTCCGAGCCGTGCTTCTCGAACTCACGCTCACCGGCGACCGCGCCGATGATGCCGCCGGCGATGACCAGGACGGCCCCCAGCACCACCAGCCCGGTGAGCACGTAGCGCCCCGAGCGGGGGACGAACGCCAGGAGGACGGTGATGGAGAAGATGGTGATGGCGATGAGCGAGAAGACGACCACCGAACCCGTCTTGGAGACGGCGAGCAGGACCCGGGACACGCCGATGACCACGACACCCACCGCGATGATCGCCACCACCGGGACCCGCAACGGGTCGATGATGCGGTGGTAGAGCTCCGCGTTGGTGGCGTCGTCGCCGGTGGCGCGCTCGGCCCACGTGCGCAGCGTCCAGGTGAAGCCGATGATGACGAGGAACGCGACGCCGGCGAGCGCCAGCCCTGTGCTCGCCGTGGCCATACCGATGAGCACGACGGCCAGCCCGACCGCCGCGAAGGCGGGGAGGTAGTTCATGCCCGCCGGGGCCCGCGTCAGGGGCACGCTGTCGGTGCGGACCACCTCGGCCTCGGCCTCCGGGTCGGCGTCCCGGAAGGCGACGAGGATCCCGGCCAGGGCGGCGGAGACGGCGAACAGCGAGAGGAAGGCCACGTAGGCGACGTGGTTGCCCACGCCCCCCTTCCAGCCCATCGAGAGCGGTCCCAGCACGCGGTCGATCGGGTCCTGGGCCTCGCTGGTGAAGCCGGCCACGAAAGCCGACACGAGGGCCAGGACGGACAGGCCGGCGAAGAAGCGGAAGGCAGGGGTGAAGGCGCGGGATCGGAGCACGGTCGGCCTACTTGGTGATGTAGATGGCGAGCCAGATGACGAAGAACACTGCGGTCTGCACGTGCCACGCCAGGGCCGCGGCGGAGATGCCGTCGTGCTGGCGGCTGGTGAACTGGCCGCCGAGGGCCCGGATGGCCATGAGGGCCAGGAAGACCATGGTGGCGATCAGGAACACCAGGTGCCCGCCGGTGACGGCGTAGATGAGCACCGACTGGGGGTTGGCGGCGACGTCGAGACCCATGATCGAGTAGAGGTAGCTCGTCATGACGACGACCATGATCCCGAAGACGAGGGTCAGGCCGAGCGCCAGGTAGGCGTTGACGCGGTCGTCGCGGGCGATGGCGTACACGGCCCACTGGACCGAGATGACCCCCATCAGCAGGGTGGCCATCATGATGTTGGGTTGGCTGAGCGGGATGACGACGCCGTCCGGGAGCCAGGTGTCGCCCACGGCGAGCACCGCGGACCGCTCGGTCAGGTAGATGGCGAGCAGTGCGAGGAGCGCCATCGTGGCGGCCGCGACGGTGAACGCGGTGCCGACCATGAGCACCCGCGGACGCTGGACGGGCGGCGCCGGTGGGAGGGAACGGGTGACGGCGACCATCGTCAGGCCTCCTCGGCCGTGCCGGCCGTGTCGAGGAGCGGTTCGGGCGACCCGACGACGGGGAGCTCGCCGAAGTTGCCGGGCACCGGCGGCGACGCCGTGGCCCACTCGAGCGACTGGCCCGAGCCCCATGCGTCGTCGGCGGGCGCCTCGCCCTTGGTGCCGAGGAGGAGTGCGGCTGCGGCGGCAGCGACGGCCAGGGCCATGATGGCGGCCCCTGCGGCGGCGATGCCGTTGAGGGCGTCGGCGGCGTCGGCGAGGCCGTCGAAGCGGTTGGCGAACCCGAGGACCAGCAGCGGGAGGCCGGCGAGGACGCCGCCGCCGAGGAACGCCAGGACGGACAGCTTCGCGATCCCCTCGTTGGCGAATCGGCCCCGGATCTTGGGCGACCAGTAGTAGAGGCCGGCCGTCGCGGCGCTCAGCCCGGCGGCCACGACGAGGGCGAGCATGCCGTTGGCGAAGTCGGCGGACTGGCGCAGATCGAGCGGGGTGATGACGTGGAGCACGCCGGCCACCGCGACGGTCAGGAGCAACAGGACGGCGACGATCCCCAGCCCGACCGCCGCCTTGGCGGGCGGCCGCCCGGCTCGCAACGTCGCGGCCCACGCCCCGACGAGCAACAGGACGGGCAGCACGATGAGGATCGAGTAGCCCGCCCAGACGGCGTGGTCGGCCACGTCGGGGTAGAAGTACGGCTGGGCGAAGGCACCGAAGCTGAAGGCGGCGAAGGCCCCGATGCCGAAGAGCACGAAGCCCCGGTTGGCCTGACGGGTGCCGCCGAGGGTGGTGAAGAGGTCGGTGAGGATGCCGAGGCCCGGGATCAGGAACGCGTAGGTCTGGGGCTGGGTGAGCACCCACGAGACCTGGGCGAACTGGTTGGCCCCGACACCGAAGTCGCTCGGGCGCCCGTAGCGGTGGTCGATGTAGACGAGCACCAGGTTCGCGGCGAGGATCGGGAGGCTGAGCACCCACATCGAGGCGCCGACCATCCCCGCCCAGGTGGTGGCGGGCACCCGGTCGAGCGACATGCCCGGGGTGCGCAGGGTGATGGCCGTCGTGATCACGCAGACGGCACCCAGCACCAGCGCCGCCACGACGCCGAGGAGCGAGACGAGCATGAGGTCGACCGCCTCGGGACGGCCGCCCCCGAACCCGCCGTCGATGGCGTTGGCGGTGATGAGCACGCCGGCCGAGATCAGCCAGGTCCAGAACGCCAGTGCGGCTGCGCGGGGGAAGGCGATCGTGTTGGCGCCGACCTGCAGCGGGACGACGAACGTGAGGATGCCGAGCATGAGCGGGACGAGCACCAACAGGACGAGCCCGAGCTGGCCGAGGGTGAACATCGTGGACGCCGCCTGCTCGGTGAAGATGTCGTCGCCGACCTGGTTCGCGCCGACCAGGGCCGTGAGCACCCAACCGGCGACGCCGAACACCAGGGAAGCACCGATCCACAGGCGACCGAGCGTGAGGTGGTCGCCGCTGCCGAAGACCGTCTCGGGCGACGTCGTGAGGACCTCGGCGTCGACCTCTGCGTCCCCGCCGGTCTCGACCTCGGGTCTCGTGTCGGTTATCGCCATATCTCCAGAGACCTCGCTCGAGCAACCGAACTCGGGCCGGTCCGAGAACCGGCAACCAACACCGGGGCGCCCGGGGACGCCCTCCGGCGATCGACTCTACACACGCCGCTCAGACCGATCGAAAACGGTCACGAACGGCGCTCAGAGCCCGGACCGGACGAGCTCGTCGAGCGCCATCGACCCGAACAGGAGTGTCACGTAGGTGATCGAGAAGGTGAAGAGGCGCATGGCCACCGCCGTCGACCCGGTGCGCAGCAACTGCACGGAGAACAGCGTGAAGACCGCACCGAGCGCCGTCGCCGCGACGCCGTAGATCCAACCCATCCCGCCCACGGGGACGAACAGCAGGGTGAGGAACCAGAGCCACACCGTGTAGACGAGGATGCGCACCGAGGTGGCGTGCAGGGTGGTGACCGACGGCAGCATGGGGACGTCGGCGGCGGCGTAGTCGTCCTTGTAGCGGATGGCGAGGGCCCAGAAGTGCGGGGGTGTCCAGAAGAAGATGATGGCGAACAGCAGCACGGGCGGCCACGCGAGCGAATCGGTGACGGCCGACCACCCGATGAGGACCGGGGCGGCTCCGGCGGCGCCGCCGATGACGATGTTGCTGGTGGACGACCGCTTGAGCCAGAGCGTGTACACGAACACGTAGAAGAGGCACGCGGCCACGGCGAGCACGGCGCTCAGGAGGTTGACGAAACCCCACAGCCAGGCGAAAGCCACCACCTCGAGGCCGATGGCGAAGACGAGGGCCGCCCGGGGAGTGAGCACACCGGTGACGAGGGGGCGGTTGCGGGTGCGCTTCATCACGGCGTCGATGTCGCGGTCGACGTACATGTTGATGGCGTTGGCCCCGCCGGCGGCCAGTGTCCCGCCGACCACCGTGGCGACGACGAGCCACCACGACGGGAGCCCCTGTTCGGCCAGGACCATCGTGGGCACGGTGGTGATGAGGAGGAGCTCGATGATCCGGGGCTTGGTGAGCGCCACATAGCCCCGCAGCCGCGTCGAGATCGCTGGTCGCGCCACGGTCTTCATTGCCCGCCGATGCTAGGCGGAGGGCCCGAGGCGCCGACAATCGCGGCGGACGAACGGGTGGGAGGGTCGACCGACGGGCACCGCCCCTGATTGGGCGGCCCGCGGGGCCTCTCCTACGATCGACGCCGTGCGGTTGCCACGCGTCTCCCCGTCCACCTACCGGCGCATCACGCTCGTCGCCGGGCTCGCGTTGGCGTTCATCATCGTCACGGGTGCCGGGGTCCGCCTCACCGGGTCGGGGCTCGGTTGCTCCGACTGGCCGACCTGCGAGCAGGACCAGTTCGTGGCCCCGCTCGAGGTGAATGCCATGATCGAATTCGTGAATCGGCTCATCACCGGTCTGGTCTCCGTGGCGGTGATGCTCGCCGTGCTCGGCTCCCTCGTCCGGGTGCCGAGGCGCCGGGACCTCACGCTCTGGTCGCTGGGGCTCGTCGCCGGCGTGCTCGCCCAGATCGTGCTCGGGGGCCTCACCGTGCTGTTCCACCTGGCCCCTCCGTTCGTGATCGGGCACTTCCTGCTCTCGATGGTCCTCATGTGGAACGCGGTGGTGCTCCACGAGCGGGCCGGCCACGACGGCTCTCCCGGGCTCCCACTGGTGCCGCCCCGGCTCCGCACGCTCGGACGGGCGCTCGTGGCCGCCGGAGCGGTGGTCATCCTGTCGGGGACGATCGTGACGGGCACCGGCCCCCACGGCGGCGACGAGACCGTGGAGCGGCTTCCGTTCGAGATCACCGAGGTCGTCCGGATCCACAGCATCATGATGTGGGTGTTCCTCGGGCTGGCGACCTGGGCCCTGTGGGAGCTGCACCGCTCGGGGGCCCCGCTCGGCGTCGACCGCCGCGCGAGGTTCCTCGTGGGGGCGATCGTGTTCCAGGGGGTCGTGGGCTACACGCAGTACTTCACGGGCGTCCCCCCGTGGCTGGTGCTCGTCCACGTGGCCGGGAGCATCGTCGTCTGGGTCGCCGTGCTGCGGTTCCACCTGGGGCTGACCGCTCATCCGCAGGAGGTGGCGCCGGCGCCCGAGACGGCGAGGCGTCGGCCCGCCGACGAGGGTGCACCCGTCGCGGCGACCTGACGGGTGTCGCCGGTGCCCCGCGATGGGGGAAGATCGGACTCGTGGCCGTCCGTGTCCCTCCCCCGCTGATGGCTCCGGGACCGACCGCGGTGCCGACCGAGGTCGAGGAGCCCGACGTCGGCGAATGGGTCGACCTCGACCGGCCGTGGGTCGTGATCGTGTGGAACGACCCCATCAACCTCATGAGCTACGTCACCTTCGTCCTGCAGAAGCTGTTCGGCTACAGCCGCCAGAAGGCCGAGTCGCTCATGCTCGACGTCCACGAGAAGGGTCGCGCCGTCGTCGCCTCGGGCAGCCGGGAGAAGTCCGAGCTCGACGTGTTCCGCCTCCACGAGCACGGCCTGTGGGCCACCATGCAGCAGGACTGAGGGTGGGCCCGTTCTCGCGCCGCAAGGTGCGCGCCGACGGTCCCGACCGCTTCGTGGTGCGCCTCGACGACACCGAACGACGGGTCCTCGCCGACGTGTGCGACCAGCTCGCCACGGCGCTCGACGAGGACGAGGGGGTCGATGCGTTCCGACGGCTCTTCCCGGTCGCCCACCCCGACGACCCGGGCCTCGAGGCCGGCTACCGCGACCTGGTGCACGACGAGCTGCGGACGAAGCGGCTCGCCGACCTGCGCGCCGTCGTCGACGGCGCCGATGCCCGCGAGCTCGACCGGGCCGGTCTGGAACGGTGGATGACCGCCGTCAACGCCGTCCGCCTGGTCCTCGGCACCCTGCTCGACGTCGACGAGAGCGACCCCGGCGCACTCGACCCGGACGACCCCAGCACCCCCACTCGGGTCGTGTACCACTTCCTCGGCGGCCTCCTCGACGAGATCGTGCAGGCCCTGTCGAGCACGCTCTGAGCTCGGACCGCCTCCGCCGAGCTCGGTTCGACGACGAGCTCAGTTCAGGCAGTCGATGGCGGCCTCGGTCCCTCGGCGTCGGGCCTCATCAGGGTCGACGAGCGATCCGTCGACGAGCTCCTCGGGGGTGACCTGGGCCGTGATCCGCCCCGAGAAGCAGGCCGCTTGCTCGGGCGTGGTGCGAGGTTGCTCGAGGACCTGACGGAACACGTCGAGGCGCAGTGCCACGTACTGGAGGGCGAGCTGCGCGCCCTCGCCGGTCGCAGCCGGCGCCTCGTCGACCTCGCAGGAGCGCAGCACGGCACTGTCCCCGCGGCGATCGACCGAGCCGGCGCCGGCCGGCCCGGCCGCCACCCAGTCGTCGAACGCGGCGGCGAAGGCCTCCGTCTCGGCACCGGTCACGCCGGTCACCGCCACCGCCACGCACCGACGCCCACCCTCGGTGTAGGTCACGGCGTTGTCGCCGGCCCACCCGTCGACCACCTCGAGAGAACGGACCGCCTCGAGGCGCTGGGCGAAGGTCAACAGCAGCGACAGCGCACCGAAGGGAGCGACGTCGATCGACTCCTGACCGGGGGCGAGCGTCGGCGCCTCCACCGGGACGGGCGCGTCGGCGGCCAGGTAGCGCTCGGGCTGGAGGGTCTCCATCTCGCTCGTCGGCGGATCGACCAGCGCCTCGTCGACGGTGGCGTTGCCCCCCTCGGCATCGAGCACCTGCACGAGCCCGGGGCCGACCACGTAGGGGCTCACGAAGATCGCCTGGAGGACCTCGGGCACTCCGGCCAGACCACCGGTGACCTCTGTCGCGACCTCCCCCTGCAGGCGGTCGTACTCGGCGCGCTCGGCGTCGGCGAAGGCGGCGACGTAGCGGTCCTCGACGAAGGTGGCGTCACCTTCGGCCACCGTGCGCAGGGTCGCGGCGATGACGTCGTCGTCACCGTCGAGGCGGTCGAGGTCGAAGTGCTGGTCCTGCCACGCATGGGTGAGCTCGTGCACCACGCTGACCTCGGTCAGCGGGTCGAGCACGTCGCCCCTGATGGTGACGGCGTCGGCCTCGGAGTCGTAGTAGGCCAGCGTGCCCTCGGCGACGAGCTGGTCGGCCTCGGCGGCGAGGTCGACGTCCGGGCCGATGAGACCGAGGGCGCGGAGCTGGGCGTCGGAGACCTCCAGCGACGCGGCCTGCTCGTCGGTGGGCTCGCCGCCCACCGCGCCGATGGCGGCCTCGAACTCGTCGTCAGCGAGGAACCGGACCGGGACGGGCCGCAGGAAGGGACGGCCGCGGGTGTCGGCCACGAAGTCGGCCAGGGCGGTGACCCGTGGGTCCCAGGCGTCCGGCCCGGCCGGCACCGAGCCGGGCTCGGGGGCGACGTCGGACGGCGGGGCGGCCACGACGTCGGTGCCGGCGGTGGCGACGAGCGCCCAGCCCGACGCCGCGAGGAGCACGACGACGACGAGGGTGATCCCGATCCCGACCTGCCACGGGGAGCGTCGGGCAGACCCGCCCTCCGTCGCCGCCGGCGGCGGAGAGGGACGAAGCGGTCCCGTCGGCGGGCTGGTCGGTCGCACGGATGACACGGTACCGACGGGTGCGGACAGGCCCTCGACGCACCGGGTCGGTCTGGCGGAGGCCCACAGGGGGGCTGCTATGGTGACCCAGCCCTCACGGCAGAGAGCCCCCATCGTCCAGTGGCCTAGGACGCCGCCCTTTCAAGGCGGTAACACGGGTTCGAATCCCGTTGGGGGTACGCAACACCACCTGCGCTCGCGCAGGTCGCAACAGTGGTCCCGTGGTGCAGTTTGGAGTGCACGCCGGCCTGTCAAGCCGGAGGTCGCGGGTTCAAATCCCGTCGGGACCGCCAGTTGCCGCCTCCCTCGGGACGGCGGCACTGGGTCGGGTAGCTCAGTCGGCAGAGCGATCGCCTGAAAAGCGATAGGTCACCGGATCGACGCCGGTCCCGACCACCAGCGAAACCCCTGCTCCGCAGGGGTTTCCTGCGTTCTCGCGACCAGCTCCGGGACCGCTCCCGGAACCCTCGTACGCTCTGAGCGGGAGCCGACCGCTCCCCCCGACCGGGCACGGCTGGAGGAGATCGATGACGTCGTTGCGGGGTCGCAGGGCCGAAGGGGCATGGACGGCGCTGTTCCTGGCCGTCGCCGTGCTGGGCCTGGTGACGAGCGACGGCGAACCCGTGTGCGAAGGCCCGTTCGTCACACGGGTCGACGATTCGTTCCCTCCACAGTGCCCGTCGCCGATCGAGTTCCTTCCTGCCGTCGGCATCGCATGGATCATCGGCCTCGTGGTGATCATGGGGCTCCGGGGACTGATCAGGTCCATGCGGCCTGACTGAGGTCCCGGCACCCGGGCCGTCCGCCGTTCAGGGAACGGCGAACGCCGCCCGCAACGCTGCGGCGACCCGTTCCTGCGCCTCGGCGGCGCGGTCGATGCCGGCGTCCATGCTGAAGAACCCGTGGAACATGCCGTCGAACTCGTGGTACTCGACCTCGACCCCGGCGGAGGTGAGCGCCTCGGCGAAGGCCCGGCCCTGGTCGCGCAACGGGTCGTACTCGGCGGTGACCACCACGGCGGGCGCCACGCCGTCGAGGTCGGCGAAGATCGGCGAGTAGCGGGGGTCGGTGCGATCGTCGTCGTGGCTGGCGTAGTTCTCGTGGAACCACTCCATGCCCTCGCTGGTGAGCATGTAGCCCTCGGCGTTGTCGTGCCAGGAGGGGCGGTCGCAGGTGCCGTCGGTCACCGGGTAGACGAGCACCTGCTGGACGAGCTCGATGCGGTCACTGTCCCGGGCGTGGACGGCCACGACCGCGGCCAGGTTGCCGCCCGCGCTGTCGCCGGCGACGGCGATGCGGTCACCGTCGACGTCGAGCTCGGCGGCGTTGTCCACCACCCACTCGAGCGCCGCGACGGCGTCGTCGGCCGCAGCCGGGAACTTGGCCTCGGGGGCCAGTCGGTAGTCGACGGCCACGACGACGCAGTCCGCCTTGCTGGCCAGGACCCTGGCGAAGTGGTCGTGGGAGTCGAGGTTGCCGAGCACCCAGCCGCCGCCGTGGTAGAAGACGACGACCGGCAACCCGGACTCGTCGCTCGGGCGGTAGACACGGATCGGGAGGTCCCCGCCGGGACCGGGGATCACGCGGTCGGTGACGCTGGGGAGCTCGATCGTGGTGGGCGTCGGGTTGTCGGCCATCGCCCGCAGCTCCTCCGGCGTCTTGCCGGTGAAGCTGAAGCCGACGTCGCGGAGCAGGTCGAGGACCACCTGGGCCTGAGGATCGACGGGCACGGAGTTCCCCCTGGGAGATGGGCGGCCCCTCGCCGCCCGGGCGGCGCCCACTCTGCCACACCGCACCCGGGCACCCATCCGGCCGCCGACCGACGGGACGAGGTCTCGATCAGCGCCGCACGACCCCGTCGCGCACCGCGGCCTCGGCGGCCGCCGCCGCGACCATCGGGGCCACGTTGCGGTCGAAGACCGACGGGATCACGAAGTCGGGGGCGAGGTCCGTCGGGGCGACGCACCGGGCGATGGCCCCCGCGGCCGCCAGCTTCATCCCCTCGGTGATGGTGGTGGCACCCGCGTCGAGCGCGCCCCTGAAGATGCCGGGGAAGCACAGGACGTTGTTGATCTGGTTGGGGAAGTCGCTGCGTCCCGTGGCGATCACGCCGCCGACGTGGCGGATCTCCTCGGGGCGGATCTCGGGATCGGGGTTGGCCATCGCGAACACGATCGGATCGCTGGCCATGCCCTCGACGTCGGCGACGGTGATGAGCCCCGGCCCGCTGACCCCGATGAACAGGTCGGTGCCCGGCATGACGTCGGTGAGGCTTCCCCTGACCCGATCAGGGTTGGTGTGCTCGGCGAACCACTCCTTGGCCACGTTGAGCCCGCCCCGGCCCTCGTAGACCGCGCCCTGGCGGTCACAGCCCACGATCCACGGGACGCCGGCCTCCATCAGGATCTTGGAGATGGCCACACCGGCGGCGCCCACCCCGGCGATCACGACCCGGAGGTCGGCCATCTTCTTGTCGACGATCTTCAGGGAGTTCTCGAGGGCCGCCAACGCGACCACGGCGGTGCCGTGCTGGTCGTCGTGGAAGACGGGGATGTCGAGCAGCTCCTTCAGCCGCTCCTCGACCTCGAAGCACACCGGGGCGGCGATGTCCTCGAGGTTGATCCCCCCGAACGTCGGCGCCACCCGTTGGACGGTCTCGACGATCTCGTCGGCGCTCGAGGTGTCGATGCACAGCGGGAAGCCGTCGATGCCGGCGAACTCCTTGAACAACAGCGCCTTGCCCTCCATCACCGGCATCGCCCCGAGCGGGCCGATGTCGCCGAGGCCGAGCACCGCGGTCCCGTCGCTGACGATGGCCACGGTGTTCTTGCGGATCGTCAACTCGTGGGCCAGGCGCGGGTCGGCCTCGACCGCCTTGCAGACCCGGGCCACCCCCGGGGTGTAGGCCATCGAGAGGTCGTCGGTGTCGCGCACGACGATGCTGCTCGTCACCTCGATCTTGCCGCCCTTGTGGAGTGCGAACGTGCGGTCCTCCCAGGACAGGACCTCGACCCCGTCGAGGCGGGAGGCCGCGGCGACGACCTCCTCCTGGTGGGCCTCGCTGCGGCAGTCGACGACGACGTCCTCCTCGAGGAAGGAGCGGCGGGCCTCGAAGCCGCCGATGGCGACGATGTTCCCGCCGACCGCCCCGACCGCCGCCGCCAGGCGTCCCAGGGCGCCCGGTTCGTTGGCGAACCGGACACGGAGCACGATGGAGAACGCAGCAGTGGGAGTGTCAGCCATAAGGAGCCCGACGCTACCGGTCGGACCGGGAGCGGGCGAAGCCCGTCGCGCGCCGAACGCTCAGGCGCCCTCGTAGTCGAAGCCGAGTTCCGGCGCGGTGACGAGCGCGCGGAACTCCACACCCTCGGCCGCCGCCATCGCCGCACAGGTGCCGCCCCGGTCGACGAGCACCAGGATCATCACGGGGACGGCGCCCAGCTCACGGGCGACGCGCAGCGCGTCGATCGACGAGGTCCCCCGCGTGACGGTGTCCTCGGTGATCACCACCCGGTCGCCGGGTTCGAGCGGGCCGGCGAGGCGACCCGCGACCCCGTGGTCCTTGGCCTCCTTGCGGATCGTGAACGACTTCAGCGACCGGCCGCGCGTGGCGCCGACGGCGGCCAGGCCGTAGGCCACCGGATCGGCGCCGACGGTCAGTCCCCCGAGGGCGTCGACGTCCGAGGGGATGAGCGGGAGGGCGACGTCGGCCATCAACAGGAGGCCGTCGGGTCGACAGGCGGTCTGCTTGGAGTCGATGAACCAGGTGCTCGTTCGTCCCGACTTGAGGGTGAACTCCCCGGTGCGCACGGAGTGGCGCAACAGGTGCTCGACGAGCGCCCGCTTCGCCGCGGCGGCGTCGGCCACCGTCAGACCAGCCGGGCCGCGCCGTGCCCGGGCACGATCCGCCCCACCACCGCGGCCCGGTGGCCCTGGGTCCGGAGGAGGTCGAGCGCCCGGTTGGCGTCGGACTCGGGGACGACGACCACCATGCCGACGCCGAGGTTGAAGACCCTCGCCATCTCGTCGTCGCTCACGCCGCCGAGGCGCTGGATCTCCCCGAAGATACGAGGCACCTCCCAGCTCGAGCGCTCGATCTCGGCGTCGGTGCCACCGGGCAGCACCCGCGAGACGTTGCCAGGGAGCCCACCACCGGTGACGTGGGCCACGGCCCGCACGTCGACCGCCGCCAGCAGGGCGGTGATCGACGGCGCGTAGATGACGGAGGGGCCGAGGAGCTCGTCGGCGAGGGTGTGGGCCGCGCCCTCGAAGGCGGGCCCGTCGAGGGAGAGGCCGGCCCGCTCGAGAAGGACCCGCCGGGCGAGGGAATAGCCGTTGGAGCGCAGGTTCGGCGACGGGAGGCCGAGGAGGACGTCGCCGGGGGACACGTGGGCGCCCGTGACGAGCCGGTCGCGATCGGCGATGCCGACCGCGAAGCCGACGAGGTCGAACTCCCCGGCATCCATCGCCCCGGGATGCTCGGCCATCTCCCCCCCGACCAACGCGCACCCGGCCTGGCGGCAGCCCTCGGCGACCCCTTCCACGAGCTGCTCGATGTGCCCGGGGTCGAGGCGGCCCACGGCGATGTAGTCGAGGAAGAAGAGCGGCTCCGCACCCTGGCACACGAGGTCGTCGACGCACATCGCCACGAGGTCGATGCCGATCGTGGTGAACCGACCGGTGGCCTGGGCCACGAGGGCCTTGGTCCCGACCCCGTCGGTGGACGAGACGAGCACCGGGCGCCGGTAGCGGTCGAGGTCGAGGGCGAAGAGCCCCCCGAAGCCGCCGATGTCACCGATGACCTCGGGCCGGAACGTCGAGCGGACCTTCTCCTTGATGCGCTCGACCGCCTCCTCCCCCGCGTCGATGCTCACCCCGGCGGCGGCGTAGGTCTCCCCGGTCGAGCCGGCGGGGTCAGCCACCGTGCTCGCCGTCGGCGGACGTCGTGGCCGGATCGCTCACCGGCGACGGTGATGCCTCGCCGCGGACCTGGCTGGTGGGCAGGGCGGCCTCCCCGGCCAGCAGGCCCTCGAACGCCGACTCGGGGACCCCGGAGGGTGCGTCGGGCTGGAGCTCGAGCACGCCCTTGGTGAGGTTCACCGGCACCTCGACGGGGTAGTGGCCGGTGAGGCAGGCGTCGCAGAAACCCGCCCCCACGGCCCCGGTGGCCGCCACGAGCCGGTCGAGGGTGAGGTAGGAGATCGAGTCGACGTTGAGGTACTCGCGGATCTCGTCGACGCTCATGTGGGCGGCCAGGAGCTCGGACCGCGCCCCGGTGTCCATGCCGTAGAAGCAGGGCCACTTGTACGGCGGCGACGAGATCCGCATGTGCACCTCGGCGGCCCCCGCCTCCCGCAGCATCGAGACCATCGCCCGGGTGGTGGTGCCCCGCACGATCGAGTCGTCGACCACGACGAGGCGCTTGCCGGCGATGTTGTCGCGAAGTGGGTTGAGCTTCATCCGCACGCCCAGCGCCCGCATGGCCTGGTTGGGGGCGATGAAGGTGCGGCCGATGTAGCGGTTCTTGACCAGACCCTGCCCGTAGGGGATGCCGGAGCGACGGGCGAACCCCTCGGCCGCGGGGATGCCGGACTCCGGCACGCCCATGACGAGGTCGGCCTCGATCGGCGCCTGCTCGGCGAGCTGCTCGCCCATGTGCACCCGGGCCTGGTGGACGCTGCGGCCGTAGAGACGGGAGTCGGGCCGGGCGAAGTAGACGAACTCGAACAGGCAGAGACGGGGGTCGACGGCCTCGGGGGGGAAGGCGCGCACCGAGCGGTACCCGGTGGCGTCGATCACGATCATCTCGCCCGGCTCGAGCTCACGGACGAGGTGGGCGCCCACCACGTCGAGGGCGGGGCTCTCCGACGCGAGCACCCAGCCCTGGTCGAGCTTGCCGAGGCACAACGGCCGGAACCCGCTGGGGTCGCGCAGCCCGATGACGTGGCCCTCGTCCATGGCCACCACCGAGAACGCCCCCTTGAGACGGGGGGCGAGGGCGAGCAGGGCCCGCTCGAGGGCCCGACCGTCGGAGCTCGACTCGGGGTGCTTGCCCAACTCGTCGGCCAGGAGCTCGGCCATCAGGTCGCTGTCACTGGCGACCGTGCCGGGCAACATGCCCGCGTCGGCGGCCAGCTCCTCGGTGTTCACCAGGTTCCCGTTGTGCCCGAGCGCGACGGTGTGGTCGCCGATGTCGCGGTACACGGGCTGGGCGTTGCGCCAGGTGCTCGATCCGGTGGTGGAGTACCGGGTGTGGCCGATGGCGAGGTGGCCGGTCAGGGCGGCCAGGGTGCGGTCGTCGAAGGTGTTCGACACCAGCCCCATGTCCTTCACGACGGTGATGGTGTCGCCGTCGCTCACCGCCATCCCCGCCGCCTCCTGGCCTCGGTGCTGGAGGGCGTAGAGGCCGAGGTAGGTGAGGTGGGAGACCGGTTGGCCCGGGGCGTACACGCCGAAGACGCCGCACGCCTCCTTCGGGGTGTCGTCGTCGACCCGCTCCTCGGGCGGAGGGGATGGTCGACCGCTCGATCCCTCGGGGCTCACGATCTCAGGGTAGCGGCCCGACCGGGGCACCCAGCGATCTCCCGGGGACGGGTCACGCCTGCACGTTGCCGGCCCCGAGAGCCTGGGGGAGACGGTCGTCCCAGCAGGCCCGGGCGTCGGCGAGGGCGACGTCGAGCAGGCCCTTCACGATGATCCGGTCGCCACCGGCCATGCCGATCCGGGCCGTCGGGACGCCGGCCTGGTCGCAGGTGTTGAGCACGGTCGTGACGTCGTCGGGACGGACGCACACCACGACCCGCGACGGGCTCTCGCTGAACAGCGACGCCGCATCGGGCACCCGGGCGACGTTCACCCCGAGGTTCGAGCGCACGGCCATCTCGGCCAGTGCAAGTCCCAGACCACCACCGGACACGTCGTGCGCCCCGGCCAGCACCCCACCGGCGACGAGGGTCCGGACGACCCCGGCCACGGCGAGGTGGTGCTCGGCGTCGAGGGCGGGGAGGCGGCCGCCTCGCCGGCCGCGGGCCCGGGCCCAGCGCGAACCCGACAGCTCGGGCTGGGTGACGCCGATCAGGACGAGGCGTCCTCCGTCGACGAGGCCGACCCCCGGGGGACGGCGATCGAGCCGGTCGACGACCCCGAGCAGCCCGACCACCGGCGTCGGGTCGATGTCGGACCCGAGCGACTCGTTGTAGAGGCTCACGTTCCCGCCGATCACCGGGATGTCGAACGCCCGACAGGCCTCGCCCATCCCGTCGATCGCCTCGGAGAGCTGCCACATGACCTCGGGGTGCTCGGGGTTGCCGAAGTTGAGGCAGTTGACGACGGCGAGCGGACGGGCACCGACGCAGGCCAGGTTCAGGACCGACTCGGCGACGGTGAGGGCCGTCCCCCGGCGCGGGTCGACGGCGCACCACCGGTGGTTGCCGTCGGTGGTGAGCGCCAGCCCCCGACCGGTGTCCTCGCCGGTGAGCGGGTGCTTCAACCGGAGGACGGCGGCGTCGCCGCCTGGGCCCTCGACCGTGTTGAGGAAGAGCTGGTGGTCGTACTGCGACCACACCCAGCGCGTGTCGCCCAGCATCTCCAGCAGCTCGGCGCCGGGGTCGACGCTCTCGGGCATCGGCCCGTCGTCGATGCTCGAGATGCGGGTCGTCTCGTCGAAGGCCGCCGGGTTGGCGCAGGGACGGTCGTACAGGGGGGCGTCCTCGTGCAGCGACGCCGCCGGGATGTCGGCGAGCACCTCGCCGTCGAACCCGTCGAGGATGCGCAGGCGACCCCCGTCGGGGTCACCGGTGGCCGGCCCGGGCGTGACCCGCCCGATCACCGTGGATCGGACCTCCCACCGGCGGCAGATCTCGAGGACGCGGTCGAGGTCCTCGGGTTCCACGATGGCCAGCATCCGCTCCTGGCTCTCGGAGGTCATCACCTCGAAGGGCTCCATGCCCTCCTCGCGTCGGGGGACGGCGGTGACGTCGACGTCCATCCCCATCCCCCCGCGGCTGGCCGTCTCGCTGGTGGCACAGCACAGGCCGGCCCCGCCGAGATCCTGGATGCCCACCACCAGGCGGGCGTCGAGGAGCTCGAGGCAGGCCTCGATGAGCCGCTTCTCCTCGTACGGGTCGCCGACCTGGACGCTCGGGCGCTTCTCGGCGTCGGAGGCCTCGTCCGAGAAACCGGCCGAGGCCAGCACGCTGACCCCGCCGATCCCGTCGCGACCGGTGGTGGAGCCGAGCAGGACGGCCAGGTTGCCGACCCCGGTGGCCTGGCCGAGCACGAGGCGCTCGGTGGGCAACAGCCCGAGGCAGAGCACGTTGACGAGGGGGTTGCCGCGATAGGTCTCGTCGAACACGGTCTCACCCCCGACGGTGGGGACCCCGACGGAGTTGCCGTAGCCCGAGACGCCGCTCACGACGCCCTCGGCGATCCAGCGGCTCCGGGCGTCGTCGAGCGGACCGAAGCGCAACGGGTCCATGAGGGCGATGGGGCGGGCGCCCATGGTGAAGATGTCCCGGAGGATGCCGCCCACACCGGTGGCCGCACCCTGGTAGGGCTCGATGGCCGAGGGGTGGTTGTGGCTCTCGATGCGGATGGCCGCGGCGATGCCGTCGCCCACGTCGACGACGCCGGCGTTCTCACCCGGGCCCACCAGAACCCACGGCGCCTCGGTGGGGAGTCGCTTCAGGTGGATCCGGGACGACTTGTAGGAGCAGTGCTCGGACCACATGACGGCGTACATCGCTAGCTCGAGGTGGTTGGGCGCCCGTCCGATGATCCGCACGATCTCGGCGTGCTCGCCGTCGGTGAGGCCCAGGGCGCGATGGATGCCGTCGTCCATGGAGGTGACGCTACCCGCCGCCCGATGACCCGCTCACCGGGCCCCCGGAAGTCCCGAATGGACCCGACGAGATTTGCGAGAATGGACGACCGTTTCGTCCGATCCCATTCGGGTGATTGCCCGCCCTCACGTCGGTGTGATTGAGTGGGATCCCATGGCAGCAACCAAGCGCACCAGACAGATGTCCGACGAGCACAAGGCGGCCCTCGCCGAGGGCCGGAACCAGGGTCGGGCAGTGCGCTCGTACCTCGAAGCGCTCGACGCCCACAAACCGAAGCGTGGCCGGAAGCGCACGCCGGAATCGATGCAGAAGCAACTCGACAGGATCGAGCGGGAGATCCCCGAAGCCGACCCCCTCAAGCGCCTGCAATTGGTCCAGCAACGCCTCGATCTCGAAGCCGAACTGGCCTCGGCCGGTGAGACGGTCGACCTCTCGGCGCTCGAGGCCGGCTTCGTGGACGCCGCCCGGGCCTACGGCGAGCGAAAGGGCATCAGCTACACCGCCTGGCGGGAGCTCGGCGTTCCGGCCTCTGCCCTGAAGGCGGCCGGCATCGGCCGGGGGAGCTGACCCTCAGGCCACCAACGAGGCGAGCAGCGCCAGCCCGTCGTCGCTGCCCAGCAACGCACTCGTCGCCCGCTCGGGATGGGGCATCAGGCCGACGACGTTGCCCTGCGGAGAGCAGATGCCGGCGATGTCGTCGACCGAACCGTTCGGGTTGTCCACATAGCGAAGGACGACCCGGTCCTCGGCGCGCAACTCGGCGAGCGTCTCCGGATCACAGGTGTAATTCCCCTCGAAGTGGTTGATCGGGATGCGCAGCACCGAGCCGGGCTCGACACCGGTCGTCAACGCCGTTCCGGTCCGCTCCACACGGAGCTCCACGGTGTCGCACAGGAACTTCATGCCCCGGTTCTTCTGCAGCGCACCCGGCAGGAGTCCGGCCTCGGTCAGCACCTGGAAGCCATTGCACACGCCGACCACCGGGCCGCCGTCGCGAGCCATCTCGGTGACCGCCGCCATGACCGGGGAGAACCGGGCGATGGCCCCCGGGCGCAGGTAGTCGCCGTGGGCGAAGCCGCCCGGTACGACCACCACGTCGACACCGTTCACCGTGGCGTCGCCGTGCCAGAGGATCTCGGCGGTGCCCCCGACGAGCCCGACGGCCTCCACCATGTCCTGCTCGCAGTTCGAGCCGGGGAACAGCACCACCCCGACCCGTCGACTCACGCCGACGCTCCGGCGGTGGCCTCGGGCCGAACGTCGACGACGGCGTCCTCGATCACCGGGTTGGTGAGGAAGCGGGCGCAGATGTCGTCGACCTCGGCCCGAGCCGCGTCCTCGTCGGCGGCCTCGATCGCGAAGCGGATGCTCTTGCCGACCCTCACGCCGCTCACACCGTCGAAGCCCAGGTGGGGCAGGGCCCGTTCGACGGTGGAGCCCTGCGGATCGGCGATCCCGGGTCGCAACCGGACCTCGACGTGCACCGAGAAGACCATGAGCGGCACCGTACCCGCTCAGCCCGGCCAGTCCGACAGGCGCTGCCCGGTGATCATCTCGTAGGCGGCGACGTAGCGCTGCGACGTGGCGGCCACGACCTCCGGGGGCAGCGGCGGCGGCGGCGGACGCTTGTCCCAGTCGAGGCCGTCGAGGAAGTCACGCACCGGCTGCTTGTCGAACGACGGGGGGGTGGTGCCGGGGCTCCATGCGTCGGCGGGCCAGAACCGCGACGAGTCGGGGGTGAGGACCTCGTCGGCCACCACGAGCTCGCCGCCGACCACGCCGAGCTCGAACTTCGTGTCGGCGATGAGGATCCCCCGCGCCGCGGCCCACGCGGCCCCCTCGGAGTAGAGCTCCAGGGAGATGCGACGGGCCTCCTCCATGCGCTCGGTCCCGACGATCTCGCAGGCCGCCTCGAAGGAGATGTTCACGTCGTGGCCCTCGTCGGCCTTCGTCGACGGCGTGAAGGTGGGTGCGTCGAGCCGGCTGGCCTCCCGCAGCCCGGCGGGCAGCGCCTCGCCGTGCATCGTGCCGGCGGTGGCGTACTCCTTCCACGCCGAACCGGTGAGGTACCCCCGGACGATGCACTCCACCGGGAGCATCTCGGCGCGCCGGCACAGCATCACCCGACCGGCCCACTCGGGCCGCCGGGCCGCCGGGGGGAGGTCGTCGAGATCGGTGGACAGGAGGTGGTTGCCCGCCACGTCCCCGAGGTGGTCGAACCAGAAGGCCGACATCGCGGTGAGCACCCGGCCCTTGTCGGTGATCGGCTCGTCCATCACGACGTCGAAGGCCGACAGGCGATCGGAGGTGACGAGGAGGAGCCGGTCGTCGCCGACGGCGTAGATGTCGCGCACCTTGCCCGAGTAGACGGGACGCAGCTCGGAGTCGCTCACGGGGCAGCCGCCTGCACTAGAGGATGTCGCCGGGACGGTAGGCGGCGGCGACCGGGTCGTCGGCCACGATCCGCTCGATGCGCCCCACCACGGCCCGGACCTGATCGGGCGCGGCGCCGACGAAGTCGAGCGGATCGGCCAGCACGCCGGCCAACTCGCTCGGGTCGAGGCCGAGACGGGGGTCGCCGGCCAGCCGGGCGAGCAGATCGTTCTCCTCGGGGGCCTCCTCCCGGAGCCGCAGCGCGGCGGCGACGGCGTGCTCCTTGACGACCTCGTGGGCCTCCTCCCGGCCCACGCCGTGGCGGACGGCCGCGATCAGGACCTTCGTCGTGGCCAGGAACGGCAGGTAACGGTCGAGCTCGCGCTCGATGACCGCCGGATAGGCGCCGAAGTCGTCGAGCACGGTCAGGAACGTCTCGAACAGCCCGTCGACGGCGAGGAACGCGTCGGGCAGCGCCACGCGCCGCACCACCGAGCAGCTCACGTCCCCCTCGTTCCACTGGTCGCCGGCCAGGGAGGCGACCATGGCCAGGTGACCGCGCAGCACGACGAGCAGGCCGCCGATGCGCTCACAGCTCCGGCTGTTCATCTTGTGGGGCATCGCCGAGGAGCCGACCTGGCCCGGCCGGAAGCCCTCGGTGGCGAGCTCCTGACCGGCCATGAGCCGGACGGTGAGGGCCAGGCTGGCGGGTCCCGACGCCGCCTGGACCAGCGCCGCCACCACGTCGAGGTCGAGCGACCGGGGGTAGACCTGCCCCACGCTCGTGAGGAGCCGGGCGAACCCGAGGTGGGACGCCACCCGGCCCTCGAGCGCGGCGAGGCGCTCGCGGTCGCCGTCGAAGAGGTCGAGCATGTCCTGTTGGGTGCCCACCGGGCCCTTGATCCCCCGCAGCGGGTACCGCGCCAGGAGATCGTCGAGACGGTCGAGGGCGCACAACAGCTCCTCGGCGGTGCTGGCGAAGCGCTTGCCGAGGGTGGTCGCCTGGGCGGGGACGTTGTGCGTCCGACCGGTGATCACCACGAGGGACTGCTCCGCGGCGCGCTCGGCCAACCGGGCGAGCGCGGCGACCATCCGCACCCTGACGACGAGCAGCGCCCGCCGCACCTGCAGCTGCTCGACGTTCTCGGTCAGGTCACGCGAGGTCATCCCCTTGTGGATGTGCTGGTGGCCGGCGAGCGCGCAGAACTCGTCGATCCGGGCCTTCACGTCGTGGCGGGTGACCCGCTCGCGGGCGTCGATGGCGTCGAGGTCGACCTCGTGGAGCACCGACCGGTAGTCCTCGACGACGCCGTCCGGGACGGCGAGGCCGAGATCGGCCTGCGCCTCGAGCACCGCCAGCCAGAGCTCCCGCTCGAGCACGACCTTGTGCTCCGGCGACCACAGACCGGCCATCTCCGCGCTGGCGTAGCGGGCGGCGAGCACGTTGGGAACGGGTGAGGGCATCGGTCTCCGACTCGAAACGATCCGGCTGGGGGCGTGGGTCGCCACGCACTAGGTCGCGCGGCTCATCCTGGGCCCTCTTCGTCACCAAAGGGTAAAGCACGGAGCCGGATCGGCCGTTGAGAGATGGTCCGGACCACGACCGCAGGGGACACGCTGCACCGATGACCTCGCCCACGATCCCGAACCAATCATCGTCGTTCGCCACCAACTGTGTCCGGCACCAGTTCGAGTCGGCGATCGACCGGTGCCGGAAGTGCGACGAGCCGTTCTGCGGGGAGTGCCTGCTCTACGCCTTCGGCGCGGCGCAGCCTCCGTTCTGCCTGAACTGCGCCCTCGCGGCGTCGGGCGTCCGGGTGAAGGGAGCCCGACCCACCAGGGTGTCGCGACGAGAGGTGCGACGTCGGGAGAAGGAAGCCAGGGAGGCCGCCCGCCAGGCGGCCCTGCCGCCGCCGCCGTACCCCGCCGACTGGCCGGAGCCGGTGACCGAGGAACAGATCGCGCCGGCCTCGGTTCCCGGCGACCCCCACGACACCTGGCTGGGGCACGACGACCTCGGCTCCCGGTCCGGGAGCATCGTCACCTTCTGAGACCACGGGGCGGCGCCCCCGTGCGTCGACTCCGGTGGGGAGGGTCCAGCCCTAGACTCCCAGCCGTCATGACCGCGAACCCGACCGCCGGCCCCGTCCGCCCCGCCGTCGGCGACCTCGGCCGGATCGGCGGCTCGTGAAGGCGGTCATCCTCGCGGGCGGTCTCGGCACCCGGCTCCGGGAGGAGACCGAGTTCCGCCCCAAGCCGATGGTCGAGATCGGCGGCAAGCCGATCCTCTGGCACCTCATGAAGATCATGGGCCACGGCGGGATCGAAGAGTTCGTGGTCTGCACCGGCTACCGCGGCGAGGTGATCAAGGACTACTTCCTCAACTACGAGGCGCAGAACCAGGACTTCACCGTCCACCTCGGCTCGAAGGCCGAGATCACCTACCACGGGGAGCACGACGAGAGCGACTGGACCGTGACCGTCGTCGACACGGGCCAGGCCACCCAGACCGGCGGCCGCGTGAAGCGCGTCGAGCGCCACCTCGGGGACGAACGCTGCCTGGTGACCTACGGCGACGGCCTCGCCGACGTCGACCTCGGCGCCCTCCTCGCCTTCCACCGGGCCCACGGCGGCCTGGCCACCGTCACCACCGTGCGGCCCACGAGCCGGTTCGGTGTGATGGACATCCACGCCGACGGGCGGGTCGAGCGGTTCCGCGAGAAGCCGCAGAGCGACGGGTACGTCAACGCCGGCTTCTTCGTGTTCGAGCCGGGCGCGTTCGCGTACATCGGCGAGGACTCGGTGCTCGAACAGGAACCGCTCGCCGCGCTGGCGGCCGCCGGAGAGCTCCACGCCTACCGCCACGACGGGTTCTGGCAGCCGATGGACACCTACCGGGAGTTCCAGATGCTCAACGACCTCTGGTCGTCCGGGGCGGCACCGTGGAAGGTGTGGGCGTGACGGGCGGGTGGTCCGGGCGACGGGTCCTCGTCACGGGGGCCACCGGGATGGTCGGTTCGTGGCTGTGCCGCCGTCTCCTCGACGAGGGTGCCGACGTGGGCGCCCTCGTCCTCGACGCCGACCCGCAGTCCGAGCTCTACCGGAGCGGGACGGTGGACCGGCTCCGCGTGATGAACGGCGACCTGGCCGACGCCGACGCCGTGGACCGGGCCGTGGTCGGCTTCGAAGCCGACACCGTCGTCCACCTCGGCGCCCAGACGATCGTCGGTGCCGCCCGCCGCTCGCCCGCCGCCACCTTCGCCACCAACGTCGCCGGGACCTGGAACCTGCTGGAGTCCTGCCGTCTCCACCGCGACCTCGTCGAACGGGTCGTCGTGGCGTCGAGCGACAAGGCGTACGGGACCAGCCCCGACCTCCCCTACCGCGAAGGCATGCCCCTCGACGGGATCGCGCCCTACGAGGCCTCGAAGAGCTGCGCCGACCTGGTGAGCCGGTCCTACGCCCTCACCTACGACCTCCCCGTGGCCATCGCCCGGTGCGGGAACATCTTCGGCGGCGGCGACCTCAACTGGAGCCGCATCGTCCCCGGCACCCTCCGCTCGCTCAGCCGCGACGAGCAGCCGGTCCTGCGCAGCGACGGGACGTTCGTGCGCGACTACCTGCACGTCGACGACGTGGTCGACGCCTACCTCACGCTCGCCGAGGCCGTCACCGACCCGGCCCTGCGCGGCGAGGCCTTCAACTTCAGCGACGAGGCGCCGCGCACCGTGCTCGAGATCTACGAGGCCACCTGCGCGGCGTTCGGCGCCCACGTCGAGCCGCTCGTCCTGGACGAGGCCGTCGGGGAGATCCGCGACCAGTACCTCGACGCCACCAAGGCCCGCGAGGTCCTCGGATGGGCGCCGCGCACCGGTCTGGAGGACGGCCTGGCCCGGACCGTCGGGTGGTACCGCGACCACTTCGCGGCGGTCGGCTGATGGCGCCCGCCGACGATCTCCGGGACCGCATCGCCGCCCTCGTGCGGGAGTACCACGCCGAGGCGTTCCCGCGGCAGGCGTTCACGCCGGGCACCACGCCGATCCCCGTGTCGGGCAAGGTGTTCGACGCCGCCGACATGGTCTCGCTGACCGAGTCGGCCCTCGACTTCTGGCTCACCACCGGCCGGTTCGCCGCCGCCTTCGAGGAGCGCTTCGCCGAGTGGGTGGGGCTGCGCCACGCCATGCTCTGCAACTCCGGGTCGAGCGCCAACCTCCTCGCCCTCAGCGCGCTCACGTCGCCCAGCCTGGGCGACCGCCGACTGCAACCGGGCGACGAGGTGCTGACCGCCGCCGTGGGGTTCCCGACGACCGTGAACCCGATCCTGCAGAACGGTCTGGTGCCGGTGTTCGTCGACATCGACCTGGCGACGTACGACACCCCGGCCGACCAACTCCGCGCCGCCGTCGGTCCCCGCACGAGGGCGATCATGATGGCCCACACGCTGGGGAACCCCTTCGACCTCGGTGGCGTCGGCGCCCTCGCCGACGAGCACGACCTGTGGTTGATCGAGGACAACTGCGACGCGCTCGGGTCGCGCTACGACGGACGCCTCACCGGCACCTTCGGCGACCTCGCCACCGTCAGCTTCTACCCCGCCCACCACATCACCATGGGCGAGGGCGGCTGCGTCCTCACCGACCGGGGCCCGCTCAAGAAGCTGGTCGAGTCGTTCCGGGACTGGGGGCGGGACTGCTGGTGCGAGCCGGGTCTCGACAACACCTGCGGACGCCGGTTCGACTGGCAGCTCGGCGACCTGCCCCACGGCTACGACCACAAGTACGTGTACTCCCACATCGGGTACAACCTGAAGCTCACCGACATGCAGGCCGCGGTCGGCCTCTCCCAGCTCGACAAGCTCGACGGCTTCGTGGCCGCCCGGACCCGCAACTGGAACGACCTGCGCGAGCGGCTCGCCCACCTCGAGGACCTCCTGGTCCTGCCCGAAGCCACGCCCCGCTCGGAGCCGAGCTGGTTCGGCTTCGCAGTGACGCTCCGCCCCGAGGCCCCCGTCACCCGAGCCGACGTCCTCGCCCGGCTCGAGGCCGCTCGGATCGGCACCCGCCTGCTGTTCGGCAGCAACCTCCTGCGCCAGCCGGCGTACGCCGACATCCCCCACCGGGTGGCCGGGACCCTCGCCAACGCCGACGTCGTGAGCGAGCGCAGCTTCTGGCTCGGGGTGTGGCCGGGGCTCACCGAGGACATGCTCGACTTCGTCGCCGCCACCCTCGAAGCGGCGCTCGTCGGCCCGGAGTCGGGCGTCGCGCTGCCACGCCCGGCGCGATGAACCAGGGTGTGGTCGACCCCGCCGAGGTGCCCGGCCTCACCGTCGACCGCGCCTTCCGCGCCGACGACGACCGGGGGAGGTTCGTCAAGATCCACTCGGCGGGCAGCGGTGCCGCCGGCGGGGTGGCGTGGGACGAGGTCTACTACTCGACCTCGTCGAAGGGGGTCGTCCGAGGCATGCACCTCCAGCTCCCTCCGCACGACCACCACAAGGCCGTCCACTGCCTGAAGGGACGGGCCGCCGACGTGGTGGTCGACCTGCGGGCCGGTTCACCGACCCACGGTCGCCATGCCGTGATCGAGCTCGACGAGGCCGAGCCGACCGTGGTGGTGGTCCCCCCGGGCTGTGCGCACGGGTTCCAGGCCCTCACCGACGACACGGTCATGCTGTACCTGGTGTCCTCGATCCACGCCCCGGAGGCGGACGGCGGCGTGCGGTACGACTCCTTCGGCTGCCGCTGGCCGCTGCCGCCGACGTCGGTCTCCGACCGCGACCGGTCGCTGCCGGGGCTCGCCGCGTTCGCCGTGGACGATCCCCGCCCCTGGCGGTCGTGACGGTGGTGACGCCCCCCCGCCGGGCGGTGGTCACCGCGGCGACCGGCTTCGTGTCGGGTCGTCTCGTCCGCCGACTCGTCGACGAGGGATGGGAGGTCGTGGCGTTCGTCCGCGACCCTGGTGCGGAGGCACCCTGCCCGACCGTCGCGTGGCCGCGCACCGGCTCCGAAGCGGTGGAGCGGTTCGCGGAGATCCGACCGGAGGTGTGCTTCCACCTCGCCACCCGGTTCCAGCCCTCCCACCGCCCCGAGGACGTCGTCGCGCTCGTGGAGGGCAACGTGACGCTCGCCGCGCTGGTCGGAGAGGGCGCCGCCGCGGTGGCGGGGTGTCACGTCGTCTACACCGGTTCGTACTGGCAGCACCACGACGGAGCGGCCTACGCACCGACCAGCCTGTACGCCGCCACCAAGCAGGCCGGTGCCGACGTCCTGCGCTACCACGCCGACTGCGCCGGGGTCCCCGTCACCGCCCTGACGCTGTTCAGCAGCTACGGGCCCGGCGAGCCCGCGTCGCGGATCACCTCCCTGCTCGTCACGAGCGCCCTCGAACAGCGCCCGGTGGAGCTCTCCCCCGGCGAGCAGCTGCTCGACCTGGTCTACGTGGACGACGTCGTCGACGCCCTCCTCGTGGCCGCGGCCGACGCGCCCGGCCCGGGGTGGTCGGAGGCCTCGGTCCGGTCGAACGACCCGGTCACCCTGCGGGCACTCGCCGAGGAGGTGGCCGAGGTCGTCGGGCGCCGGGCCCCGGTCGACTTCGGGGCCCTCCCGTACCGGCCGAAGGAGATGTTCACGCCGTGGGCGACGGCGCCAGACCTCGCCGGATGGCGACCCGCGACGGACCGAGGAGACGGCCTGGCCCGCCTCGCCGCAGCCCTCGGCGGGCGCTGACCGACGGCTCAGGACCGCCGGACGCGGCGTCCGACGGGCGAGTACCGCACGATGCACACCACGGCACGGATGCCGTCGCGCCAGCCGATCTTCTTGCCCTCGTCGTAGGTGCGACCCGAGTAGGAGATGCCCACCTCGTAGAGCCGCCACCGCCCGGCGGCCACCTTCGCGGTGAGCTCGGGCTCGATGCCGAAGCGGTCCTCCTGGAGCTCGAAGGACTCCAGGACCTCGCGCCGGAACGCCTTGTAGCAGGTCTCCATGTCCGTGAGGTTCAGGTCGGTGAACGCGTTCGAGAGCACCGTGAGGAACCGGTTGCCGACGGTGTGCCAGAAGTAGAGGACGCGGTGGGCGTCACCACCGACGAACCGCGACCCGAACACGACGTCGGCCCGCCCGTCGAGCAACGGGGCCATGAGCACCGGGTACTCGGAGGGGTCGTACTCGAGGTCGGCGTCCTGGACGATCACGAACGGTGCAGAGGCCTCGGCGAAGCCCCGACGCAGCGCCGCCCCCTTGCCCTGGTTGCGGGCCTGGAGCAGCACCCGGATCCGGGGGTCGCCGGTCTCGAGCTCCGCCAGCACGTCGCGCGTGCCGTCCGTCGAGCCGTCGTCGACGATGACCAGCTCCGCCGTGTACGGACTCGCCAGGACCGCAGCCACGCACTCGCGCACCGTGGCCAGCTCGTTGTAGCAGGGCATGACCACGCTCAGGCAGGCCTGATCGGTCGCCTGCGACCCTTCTCCCGACGCCATGCTCACCTCCTCACCGGCGGACCGGGCGACTGTACCGGCACCGGGGGCGACCCCTCGCTCGCCGGTCTGCGGCCGCCCGGCGGGTGGCGACGCCGCAGCACGTCCCAGCCGGCGACGACGCCGACCGCGGCCAGGACCGCCAGCGGTCCCTCGGCAGTGGCCCGGAAGCGCGTCGCCGCGTAGAAGACGGCGACGGTGACCAGCACACAGGCCAGCGGGGCGAGGAGAGGGAGGAGGAGGACACGGCGCCGGCGGAGCACCACGGTGCCGGCCACCGCCGCGACGGCGGTGAGGGGGAACGCGATCGCGCCGGCGGTCGCGACCCAGGGCGTCATGCCCTCCACGTCGACGTCGAGGTCCCGCTGCTGGTCGGGCCGGTACAGCCCGAGGATCCGGCCGACCCGCGCCGACACCACCGTCGGGAGACGGCCGAGGTTCTCCGACGCGAACTCGAGGCCCGCCTCGCGCATCGCCGCTTCGTACCCCGGCTGGCCGAGGCCGGTGATGCCGGCGTCGTCGAGCGCCCGGACTCCGCACGCGAAGTCCCAGTAGCCGACGAGCGGACCGTCGAACACCGGCTCGCAGTAGGACACGGCCAGGGTGCCGCCGAGGTTCTGGGACAGGTACACGGGCTCGTCGAAGCGGACCTGGTTCAGCACGAGCCACGGGGTCAGCACCGCAACCGCCGCCCCACCGGCGGCCGCGAGCCAACCGACCCGCCACCCCCATGAGCGTCCCGGCACGAGCAGCGCCAGCGGGAGGACGAGGAACGGCCCGAGCAACAAGAGCTCGGACCGGGCCAAGCCGGCGAGGCCGACCGCCGCACCCAACAGGACCAGTCCGAGCGGACCGGGACGGTCCCAGAAGCGGTACGAGAGCCACACCGTCGCCAGGACGACGACGATGACGACGGTCTCGGAGAGCAACATGGTGTCGTAGCGCCACACGTTCGGGCTGATCGCCACGATGCCGGCGGCCACGACCCCCACCCGCTCACCGCCGACCCGCCGACCCACCACGGCAGCCAGCACCACCGAGACCAGACCAAGGACGGCGCTCACCAGCAGGTGCCCGGTGGTCGAGCGGACGCCGAGCAACGACCATCCGGCCAGGTAGACGATGTACAGCGGCGGGTGGTCGGCGGACTCGATGGACTCACCGCCCATGGCTGCGAAGGGGTTCACGAAGCCCTCGCCGTCGGCGAGGAGGCGCCCGGCGCCGTGGTAGTAGAACGGGTCGCCGCCGATCTCCACGCCGGCCCGGTCACCCAGGATGGCGGCCAGCCGCACCGCCGCCGCCGCCGCCACGACCACTGCCACGGCGATGACGAAACCCCTCGTCGGCCGGTCCTCGCCCGTCTCGCTGCGTCGTCCGCCCTGCTGCACCACCGCGGCGGGCATCTCGGCGGTCAACCCCCGTCGTGGGCGGCCGGCGATCTCCGCAACCAGCGGCGCCCCTGGTCCCACAGCGCGACGAGCGCGACGGCGGACAGGACGTAGATCGGCCCCTCGGCGGTGGCCCGGAAGCGGGTGGCCGCATAGAACAGCGCCACCGTGACGACCACGCAGGCGATGGGCGCGAGGAGGGGGATCACCGGTACCCGGCGGCGCCGCAGCACCACCGCGCCGGCGACGGCACCCACGATCGAGAACGGCAGCGTGATCATCCCCGCGGTGGCCACCGTACGGGTGGTGCTCTCCATGAACACGTCGAGGTCGCGCTGCTGCTGCGGGCGGAAGACCCCCACGATCCGACCGAGGCGGGCCGCCACGACGACCGGGAGCCGGTCGAGGTTCTCGGAGGCGAACTCCAGGCCGGCCTCGCGCATGGCCGCGTCGACACCCGGTGAACCGAGCTCGAGGAGCCCGAGCGGGGCGAGGACCCGGGGCCCGCAGTTGAAGTCCCAGTAGCCGAGCAACGGCCCCTCGAAGACGGTGTCGCAGTAGGACACCGTGATCGTCCCACCGAGGTTCTGGGACAGGTACACGGGCTCGTCGAAGCGGGTCTGGTTCAGCACCAGCCAGGGCGTCAGGACAGCCACCACCGCTCCCGCAGATGCCGCCAGCCAGCCGATGCGCCACCCCCACGAGCGCTCCTTCGTCAACAACGCGAGCGGCAGGACCAGCAGCGGCCCCAGGAGCAGCAGCTCCGAGCGGGCCAGGGTCGCGACGCCGACCGCCACACCCAGGACGACGAGTCGGCCCGGCGTCCGGCGGTCCCAGAATCGATAGGCCAGGAACACGGTGACGAGCACGACGAGGATCACCATGGTCTCCGACATCAACATGCCGTCGTAGCGCCACACGTTCGGCGCCAGCGCGAGCAGCACGGCGGCCACGACGCCCACCCGCTCGCCGCCGACGCGGCGCCCCACCAGCGCCGCCACCACCACCGACGCCACCCCGATCAGGGCGCTGGCGACCATGTGCCCGGTGGTGGTGCGCACCCCCATCAGCGACCAGCCGGCCAGGTAGACGATGTAGAGCGGCGGGTGGTCGGCGGACTCGACCGACTTGCCCTCGAGCCAGCCGAAGGGGTGGATGAAGCCCTCGCCGTCGGCCAGCAGGTTCGCGCCCTGGTGGTAGTAGTACGCGTCGCCTCCGAAGACGAAGTCCCGCCGGTCGAACCAGATGTAGACGAGGCGGACCACGGCGGCGAGTACCGCCGCCAGGCCCACGGCGATCACGAAACCTCGGGTGGGAGGACCCGGCGAGGGCGTCGTCGCCGCGGGACCGGGCGCCCCCTCGGTGTCGTCTCGGACCGTCGTGTCCCCGGGCTCGCTCACGCCGACCACCGCCTCAGGGTAGTGGGGCCGTGCCCGCCGATCGGGCCGTCGGGCGACCTCAGCCGGCGGCGATGTCGGTGCGCATCTGGCGCCCCGGCCAGGAGATGCAGGCGGCCGCCGTGTAGGCCCGCCGCCGGGCCTCCGCCGTCGTGGGTCCCCGCCCGGTGACCGCGAGCACGCGGCCGCCCGCGGTGACGAGACCCCCGTCGGACCCGGCGGCCACACCGGCGCAGAAGATGCTGACCCCCTCGACGGCGGCGGCGTCGGCGAGCCCGTCGATCCGGTCGCCGTCGCGCACCTGGCGGGGGTACCCCTCGCTGGCGCAGACGACGGTGACGGCGGCACCGTCGTCGAAGGTCGGGGCGGGCCCGAGGTGGCCGCGCGCCGCCGACGCCAGCAGCTCACCCAGGTCGCTGGTGAGTCGGGGGAGCACCACCTGGGTCTCGGGGTCGCCGAAGCGCACGTTGTACTCGAGCACCTTGGGCCCGTCGGGGGTGAGCATGAGTCCTGCGTAGAGCACACCGCGGTAGTCGATCCCCCGGCCCCGGAGCGCGGCGAGGGTGGGCTCGACCGCCTCGCGCATCACCCGGTCGACGAGCTCGGTGTCGGCCGCCGGCACCGGCGAGTACGCCCCCATGCCACCCGTGTTGGGGCCCTGATCGCCGTCGGCGAGGCGCTTGTAGTCCTGGGCGGGGGCCAGCGCCACCGCCCGGGTACCGTCGCACACCGCCAGGACGGACAGCTCGGGACCGGTGAGGCCCTCCTCGATGACCACGGTGCGCCCGGCGTCGCCGAAGGCCGACCCCGACAGGTAGTCGGTGACGGCGGCCCGGGCATCGGCGAGGGAGTCGGTGACGAGCACGCCCTTCCCGGCGGCGAGGCCATCGGTCTTGACGACGTACGGCGGGCGCATCGTGTCGAGGAAAGCGAAGGCCGCGGCCTCGTCGACGAAAGCGCCGTGCGCCGCGGTGGCCACCCCTGCGTCGACGAGCACCTCCTTCATCCACGCCTTCGAGCCCTCGAGGCGGGCGCCGTCGGCTCCGGGCCCGAAGACGAGCCGCCCGGCGGCCCGCAGGCGGTCGGCCAGCCCGTCGACGAGCGGGGCCTCGGGCCCGATCACGTAGAGGTCGGCGTCGAGATCCTCCGGCGCGGTGGGCACCGATCCGGGGATGCCCGGGTTCCCGGGGGTCACGACGACGTCGTGATGGCGCCCGAGCACCTCGGCCAACGCGTGCTCACGCCCACCGGCGCCGACGACGCAGATCCTCACCGACCCCGCCTCCCGTCGACCTGTCGGACCCCGGCCCGCATCAGCCGTCGAAGTGCCCGCATCAGCCGTCGAAGTGGAGGAACTGCTCGCGGCCGGGACCGACACCGACGAGCGAGATCGGGACCCCGACCTGCTCCTGCAGGAAGATCATGTAGTCGAGGGCCTCGCCGGGGAGCTGGTCGCGGCGCGTGACCGAGCTGAGGTCGGTCGTCCACCCGGGGAGCTCCGCGTAGACCGGCGTCGCCTTGTGCAGCACCGACTGGTGGTAGGGGAGGTGTTCGACACGCTCGCCGTCGACCTCGTAGGCCACGCAGACCTTCACCGTGTCGAGCGTGTCGAGCACGTCGAGCTTCGTGACGGCGAGGTCGGAGAGCGAGTTGAGGCGCACCGCGTGGCGCAGCATCACCGCGTCGAACCAGCCGGTGCGACGGCGGCGCCCGGTGTTGGTGCCGTACTCGTGGCCCCGGTCGACGAGGAGCTCGCCGACCTCGTCGTGCAGTTCGGTGGGGAAGGGTCCCGCTCCCACCCGTGTGACGTAGGCCTTGGCGATGCCGATCACGCGGTCGATGTGACGCGGCCCCACGCCCGCCCCGGTGCAGGCCCCTCCCGCCACCGGGTTGGAGGACGTCACGAACGGATAGGTGCCGTGGTCGAGGTCGAGGAACGTGGCCTGGGCGCCCTCGAGGAGCACCTCCTGGCCGGCGTCGAGCGACTCGTGCACCAGGTTGACCGTGTCGGCGATCATCGGCGCCAGCCGCGGGGCGCACTGCCCGAGGTACACGTCGGCGATGTCGTCGGCCGAGAGGGGGAGCTGGTTGAACACCTTGGCCAGGACGGCGTTCTTCTCCTTGAGGACCGCGTCGAGCTTCTCCCGGAAGATCTTCGGGTCGAGCAGGTCCTGTACGCGCAGGCCGACACGGGTGGCCTTGTCGGCGTAGGCGGGGCCGATGCCCCTCTTCGTGGTCCCGACCTTGTTGCGGCCCAGGTGGCGCTCGGTGAGCTTGTCGAGCTCCTGGTGGTACGGGAGGATCAGATGGGCGTTGCCGCTGATCCGCAGGCGGCTCGTGTCGACCCCCTTGGCGGCCAGCACGTCGAGCTCGGCGATCAGCACCCGGGGGTCGACCACCACCCCGTTGCCGATGACCGGGACGATGTGGTCGTAGAGGATGCCGCTGGGCACGAGCTGGAGCGCGAAGCTCTCGCCGTCGACCACGATCGTGTGGCCGGCGTTGTGACCGCCCTGGTAGCGCACGACCAGCGCCATCTCCTTGGCGACGAGGTCGGTGAACTTGCCCTTCCCCTCGTCACCCCACTGGGTGCCCACGACCACGGTGGCTGGCACGGCGAACTCCTCTACGGGGCGGGGCCCGGGAACGTCGGTCACGTCCGGTTCCCCGCCGCGGCGAACAGATAACCTTAGCGCTGCGTGGGGTTCTGCCGGCTCGAGCCGGCGACGCGACCCGGATCGCACCCGCAGGTCACGTCCGATCTGCCGAAAGGACTGCCGTGGACCCCGAGCACCAAGCCCACCCCCGCATCGGCATCCTGATCGTCGCCTACAACACGGCGGCCACGCTCGCCGGGGTGCTCGACCGCATCCCCTCCGACATCGCCGGGTTGTCGGCCGTGCTGGTGAGTGACAACCACTCCGAGGACGACACCTACGACGTGGGTGTGGCCTACTCGAACCGATACCCCGAACTCCCCATCACCGTGGTCCGCCAGTCCCGCAACCTCGGGTACGGCGGCAACCAGAAGGTGGGGTACCGCTGGGCCATCGACCAGGGCCTCGACATCGTGGTCATGGTCCACGGCGACGGCCAGTACGCACCCGAGCTGCTCCCCGCGATGGTGGCTCCGCTCCTCGCCGACGATGCCGACGTGGTCATGGGGTCCCGCATGCTCACCGCCGGCGGGGCCCGGGCCGGCGGCATGCCTCTCTACAAGTTCGTCGGCAATCGCATCCTGACCCGCTACCAGAACGCCGTCAGCGGCCTCGACCTGTCGGAGTGGCACTCCGGGTATCGCGCGTTCTCGGTCAAGGCCCTGGCGCGCATCCCCTTCGAGCGCAACAGCGACCTCTACGACTTCGACACCGAGGTGCTGCTCCAGTTCGCCGCCAGCGGAGCCCGCATCACCGAGATCCCCATCCCCACCTACTACGGCGACGAGATCTGCTACGTGAACGGCTTGGGCTACGCGCGCGACGTGGCCCTCGACGTCACCCGTGCGCGGCTGGCCCGCATCGGCTTCGGGACCCCCGACCCGGGCACCATCGAGGAGCACTACGAGTGGCGGCCGGTCCCGGACTCCAGCCACTTCCACCTCACCGAGCTGGTCACCCGACGCACCCCCGGCCGCATCCTCGATCTCGGCTGCGGCGACGGCCAGCTGGCCGAGCTGGCCGCGCAACGGGGTCACGACGTCACGGCCATCGACCCCCATCCGCCGGCGGTGGGCGAGCACGACGGTGTCCACTACCTCGTCGCCGACCTCGACGGCGGCCTGCCCAAGGAGCTGCGCGACGGGCCGCCCTTCGGCGTCGTGGTCGCCGCCAACGTGCTCGAACACGTCCGCCGTCCCGACAACCTCCTCACCGAGCTGGCCGACGTCACCACTCCCGATGTCGAGCTCATCGTGTGCATTCCGAACTTCGCCCACTGGTACCCGCGGGTGCGGGTGGCCAGCGGCCGCTTCGACTACGACCGGCGGGGCATCCTCGACAGCCAGCACGTGCGCTTCTTCACCCGGCGCAGCCTGCTGAAGATGGCCGCCCGCTCGGGTTGGCGTTGCGAGACGGTCGTGCCGGTCGGGCTGCCCTTCGAGGTCGTCGAGCGTGGTGGTCGACCCGGTCTGGCCGGACGCCTTCGGCAGTCGGTGGGTCGTGTCGACCGCTGGCTGTGCAGGACGTGGCCGAACCTCTTCGCCTTCCAGTTCGTCGCGGTGTTCAGCCGGTGGGAGGCAGGCGAGCCGCTAGCGCGTCACACAGCGGTGCAGGTCCCGGACCGGGACTCCATCCCGGGCCCGGGCTGAGGCCTTCGGTCGCGACGTAGAAGAGCGAGAGCGGTTCGTCCGACCCGGTGCGAACGATGAGCTGGGTCGTCGCCGGATCGGCGATCACGTCGACGAGGTCGATCCCACCCACGTCGACGGGGTCGGACCGGACCACGACCGGGTCGGCGCCGGTGCGTCCGTCGTACACGAAGACGACCTGCCTCTCGCCCGCCGGCTCGGCGACGACCCGCCACTCGTCGCCCTCGGCCACCACCACCGATCGCTCGCCGAGGTCGGACCTGACGGAGTCCTCGGGGGTCAGGACCAACCGTCGGCCTCCGTCGGCCTCCCACTCGACGGCGTACCACCGCAGCCCGTCGGCCACGTACAGCCCGGCACAGTCGCCGACGATGGCCACGGTCCCGTCATCCGGAGCGGGGAGTTCGTCGACGACCGCGACCACCGACCCCGGGGCACCGTCGGTGAGCAGCGCATCGATCCGGTACCGCACGTCCAGGAAGGTGAGCCGGTCACCGTCGGACGGGACCACGTACAGGTAACGAGCCTGTACCGCCAGCGCCACCTGCCCGAGGGCCCCCACCACGGCCAGGACGACGAGGAGCGTGCCGACCAGGCGTCGCCACGCCACCGACGTCGAGTCGGCCCAGCGCACGAGCGCCCAGAGCCCCGGGGCGCCGGCCACGACGAGGACGGGGACGAGATCGACGAGGTAACGGTGCGCCACGAACCCGATGGTGAAGATGCCGGCGGTCGCCACCACCGACGCGGCGAACAGGACCCGCCAGCCCTGGGTGCGATCGTGGCGCACGATCCACCAGACCCCGATCAGCGCCAGCAGGCAGGCGACGGGGGCGGCCAACCAGATGGAGCTCGCACGATCGATGGTGTCGAACGTGGCTCGCCCCAACACGGTCGCCCGCCCGTTCCACTCGACGAACGGGAAGAGACGCTGCACGTCCATGCTGAGCGAGAAGGGGGAGAGGTAGTGCCACAGCGTGGTCGGGGCGTAGGAGACGCCGAACAGGTTCCCCCCGTTGGCGGCCAGCGCGGCTTGGCGGGCGGCGTCCACCGCGCTGTAGCGCTGAGCGCCGAACGGCACCGTGGCGAGCTGACCGAAACGGAGGAAGTTGACGATCACATAGGACGCGACCACCACGGCGCCCCCTGCGACGCCGGGGAGGGCCACGCGCCACTGCCGGCGGACCAGGAGCACGAGGACGAACAGACCCAGCGCGAGGAGCGGCGCCAGTCCCGAGGTGGGTCGACATGCCAGGGCGAAGGCCGCGACCGCGACCGCGCCGAGCAGGCGCCTCGTCGTCGGCGCGGACCACCACCCGAGGAGAAGATCGAGCCCGACGAGGGCGGCAGCCGCGCCCCAGAGCGCGGCCTCGTGGTACACGACTCCCCGAGACGCCAGGAAGAGGACGGGGGTGGCGAGTGCCGCCCCCGCCGCGAACACCCCGACGGCGACCGGCCGTTCACGGTCGGGGCCGCCCGCCCGTCGGGCGCGCTGGGCCAGCCGGCCCGCCGCGGTGCCGAGCACGGCGACCGCCACGAGCATGCTGAGGACCGTGAGCCGACCGTCGGCGGCGTCGGTCACCGCCGCGACGGGAAGGCGGAGCAGCGCCGGCCCGACCCCGAAGTAGAGATAGGTGCGCCCGTCGACGTCGAACCCCTCGATGAGCGCCACGTCGGCCGGCACGTCGAGACGCCCCGAGAGCAGGGCATGGGCCTGCGCGTCGTAGAAGTCGGCGGTGAAGGGCCCTGCGTCGAACAGCCGCCAGGGCTGTCCGGACGTCGCCAGCAACCAGAACAACCCGACAGCGACAGCCGTGCCGAGCCACGCCGCCCGCCGCTCACGGGAGGACCGAAGGGCGGTGCCCGAGGCACGTCCAACGGGTTCGACCAGGCCCGGTTCGGCCAGGCCCACAGCGTCGTCCACGATCCGGACGCTAGTGCTCCGTCCGGGGACGTCCGCGGTTCGATCGGCTGGACCAGGGTCGTCCGGTGCTCGGGACGCAGGGCGCCGCTGGGGGTGGCGGCCGGCGCGGTCACCGGACCGGTCGACTCCTGTGACCGTGGACGACCACCGGACCGCCCCGGGAGACTGGTACCGTTGATGTGCCGATCGGCACGTCGACGCACACATGCCCACCCGAACTCCCCGCCGCCATCCGCCCTCCGCCGGCACGGTGGGGCTGGTGGCCGCCGCGCTCTTCGCGTTGCTCGGCGTGGTGTGGGCGATGTCGTCTCCCCTCATGGGCGGACCCGACGAACCCGACCAGACGGTGAAGGCCGTCGCCGTCGCCCGGGGCGAGTGGCGCGGCGAGGACATCCAACGCACCTCCGACTACGAGCTGCGCACGTCCTGGATCGACACGGTGGTGACGGTGCCCGCGGGGTATGCCGACCTGAACGAGCTCAACGCCTGCTTCGTGTTCCAGCCCGACACGCCCTCCGGGTGCGCCCCTCAGCCGGTCGACGACCAGACCCTCGTCGACGCCATCACCTACGTCGGCACCTACCCACCCACCTACTACGTGCTCGTGGGCTGGCCGTCCCGGTTCCTCCCCGCACCGCAGGGCATCTGGGCGATGCGTCTGGCCAGCGTGGCGGCCTCGGCCGCCATGGTCGGCCTCGCCGCAGCCGCGTGTCGGCGAATGGGGCGCTCCGGCTTGCTCGGCGCCGGCGTCCTGGTGGCACTGACCCCGGTGACCGTGCACCTCGCGTCGGTCATCAACCCGAACGGGTTCGAGATCACCGCGGCGATCGCCGTGTGGGCGACGGCGTTCGTGGTGGTGACCGGACGAAGCGACCCCGAGGCGGATCCGCGGTCCCCCTCGGGACCGCGCACCGCCGACCTGGCGCGGCTGGCCGTCGCCTTCGTCCTGCTCGCGGGCACCCGGGCGCTGTCACCGGCCATCGCCGTCGGCATCCTGGCCACCGTGGCCCTCGCCGGCCTCCACCGCGACACCCTCGGGAGCCTCGCTCGGCGCACCGATGCCCGCATCACCGCGGCAACGATGGCCGTCGGTGCGATCGCCGCCGGCGGTTGGGTGCTGTGGTCGAAGGCCTACGACAGCGTGGCCGGGGCGCCGGCCGTCGGGATCACCCTCGGTTCGGCCCTGAGGGAGTCGTGGAGCCGGTTGCCGCACCGGCTCCACGAGATGTTCGGGTACTTCGGCTGGCTCGAGGTCCCGGCGCCCCGTGCGCTGCTGGTGCTGTGGACCGCCCTCATCCTCGTCCTGGTCGTCGGCGCTCTCGCGGTCGGCACGTGGCGCCACCGAGGCGTGCTCCTCGCCCTCGTCGCCCTCGCCGTCGCCATCCACGTGGTCCCGGAGGCGTTGTCGGCGTCCCGGCAGGGGTTCATCGGCCAGGGGCGCTACGCCCTACCGGTCGCGGTGGGCGTGCCGATCCTGGCGGCGTGGATCGTGGCCGTCCGCGCCCGCAGCGGGCAAACGGGGTGGCGTCGAACGGCGGTGGCCGTCGCAGTGGCCTGGGCGCTCGGTCAGTCGATCGGTCTGGCCGCCCTCCTGCGTCGACACGTCGTGGGCATCGAGAACGACCTGTTCGCGTTCGTGGGCGGCACCGGGTGGGAACCACCGTTGCCGCCGGTTCTGCTCTGGCTCCTCGGGGCCGTGACCGCCGTCGCCTTCGGCGCCTGGGTCGTGGTCTCGGCACGCACCGAGGACCCGACGGGCGACGACACGATCACGCCGCCCTCCGACAGCTTCGTCACGACGGGAGCACCCGGTGAGTGAGCCGGCGGGCGCCACCACGGCCCCCTGCGACGACCGGACCGGGTCCCCCGGGCTCCCCGTCCGATCGCACTGGACACGGTCATCGTGACGACCGCGATCCCCGTCGCCGGCGGGCCCTCGGACCTACCGGCGACGCCGCCCCCGGCCGGTCCCACCTCGTCGTCGCCCGCCGGTCCCGCGCTGCTCCCGTCGACGCGGGAACGGATTCCTGCCCTCGACGGCCTCCGGGCCGTGGCCGTCGCACTCGTCGTGGTGTACCACGTCGCCCCCGCGGCGATGCCGGCCGGCTTCCTCGGCGTGAGCCTGTTCTTCACGCTGTCGGGCTTCCTCATCACCCGCCTCCTGCTCGACGAGCACCTCCGCACCGGGTCCCTCGCCCTGCGACGGTTCTGGTCGCGCCGCTACCGCCGGCTGACCCCGGCGGCGCTGCTCACGCTCGGTGTGGTGACGGCGGTGTGGATGTCGGCGAGCTGGATGACCGCCGCCATCGGCGGCGACGTGGTGGCGTCGTTGGCCCAGGTCGCCAACTGGCGCTTCCTGTTCACGGGCACCACCTACGGGGCGGCCACCGAGGCGTCGCCCGTCCTGCACTTCTGGTCGCTCGCCATCGAGGAGCAGTTCTACCTCGCCTATCCCCTCATCGTCTGGGTGGCGCTGCGCCGGACGAGCCACCCGCGCCGGACGCTCGGCATCCTGCTCACCGCCCTGCTCGCCGCCAGCCTCGCCTACACCGTCTGGGCCGGGAGCGAGCCGCTGACCGTCTACTTCTCGACCTTCTCCCGGGCGGGGGAGGTGATCGTGGGGGCGCTGCTCGCCGTCGTGACCCTCGGGCTGCGCCGCCCGTCCCGGGGCTGGGTGCTCGGCCTCGTCGGTGCGCTGGCCCTGGCCGCCTTCGTGGCCCTGAGCGCCACCACCCGTCTGACGGACCCGATCTGGGCCCACGGCGGCCTCACCGCGGTGGCCCTGCTGTCGGCGGCGGCCGTGGTGGGCGCCACGCAACCCGGGCTCCTCGGCCGACCGCTCGCGCTCCGACCGCTCGTGCGGATCGGCGAGCTCAGCTACGGGATCTACCTCTTCCACTGGCCGATCCTCGTGGGGCTGCGCACCACCGAGCTGGGCTCGTGGGTGATCGGTGTCGTCACCGTCACGGCCTCGGTGGTCCTCGCCGAGCTGTCGCTGCGCCTGCTCGAGAACCCCGTGCGGTTGGGGTCCTGGAACCGGGTCCGGCTGGTGGCGGTGGCGTTGCCGCTGACCGCGATCGTCGGCAGTCTCGCCCTCTGGAGCGGCTCGCGCTCTTCGACGCCCACCTTCGACTTCAGCGGTGAACGGGGGATCGAGGACCTCACCGCGGCCGACCTCGCCCCGCCCGGCGAGCCCTCCGGCGTCCCGACAGACCCGATTCCGACGACCCCCACCGGACCGGTGGCGATCTCGCTCTTCGGCGACTCGACGGCCTGGCAGCTACGCCTGGCCCTCACCGGCGCCGACCCCCGCATCGACGTCCGCCCGGGATGGTCGGACATCGGCTGCACGCTCACGAGGGGTGGCCCCGTCCGAGGCCTGTACGACACCGACCAGGGCTACCCCCAGTCGACCGAGCGCTGCGACTGGACGGAACGCTGGCCGGCCACGGTGGCCGCCGTCGGCACCGAGGTCGCGATCGTCTACGGCGGGGTGTGGGACACGGTGCCCCGTCAGAACGGCTTCCTCTGGGACGGGTGGCGGACCGTCGAGGACCCGATCGTGGCCGCTCACGTGAGATCCGAGATGGTGGCCCTCACCGACGCACTGCACGCCGCCGGAGCCCGTCAGGTGGTGTGGCTCACCCTCGCCCCGAACCTCGAGGTCGACAGCGAGCTGAACCGTCGCCGGGTCAACATCTTCAACCAACTGCTCTCGGAGGCCGCCGGGCAGCGCCCCGACGTGTTGAAGGTGGTCGACATCGCCGGCTGGTTCGCCACGCAACCGCCCGAGCTGCGCCCCGACGGGGTGCACGTCACCGAGGAGACCGGGCGGATGGTGCTCGACCAGTTCCTCGCCGGTCAGCTGCTGACGATCGCCGGTCGCGATCCGGCCCCGTCGGCTCCGTCGCCGGTGGCCACCGTCCCGGTGCCCGCCGACCCGCCACCGTCCTGAGGATCGCCGTCGGAGGCCCGGAACCGGCCCCACAGGGCGGGCAGGCCGCTGAGCACGAGGGCGGCGGGCAGGATCATGAGGGTCACGGCCGGGACCCCGAAGCGGGGGTTGCCGAAGAACGGCCAGGCCGCCACGGACAGTCCGACGACGGCGAGGAGGACGACGATCCGGCGCGGATCCGAACGGTCCCAGAGGATCGGGAGCCCGCACAGCCCGAGGGCGATCAGCGCGAACCACACGACGTCGGCCACCCAGTCGACGAGGACGATGGTCGAGTCGTCGAGCCAGAGGTCCTCGCCGTAGGACTGCGCGGCCCATCGGAACTCGTGGCCGTGCTGGAAGGTCGCGGCGGTGCGCAACAGCACGAGCCGGGGTTGAGCGGCGGGGTCGTCCACGATCCAGTCGAGGGCTCGTTCCTGGGTGACCCTCGCCCGAGCCACCTCCGCCACGTCGGCGGGGCCGTCCTGGTCGGGGAGGTCGTCGAAGCAGTAGCCGGACAGCGAGAACGTGCCCCCGGCCTCGGGGTTGTTGCCGATGCAGAGGTTGTCGCCGGTGTTGGTCGACAGGGTCAGGCCCGCGTCGAGGACCACCGCGTTGCGCACCGCCCAGGGGACGAGCACCACCGCCACGACCCCCACCAGCATCCCCGAGAGGGCGAGCGCCCGACGACGCGGGACGGCGAGGAACAGGCCGACGAGGACCGCCACGACGAGCAGGGCCCCGACCGGGCGGACGAGCAGCGCCAGACCGAGGAGGACGGCGGCGCCGGCCAGTCGCGCCCCCGTCGCGCGACGCTCGGCCAGAGGGTGCCACAGCGCGAGTACGAGCGCGGCGACGACGAGGAAGATGAACAGCGGCTCGCTGAGCCCCAACGACGAGTAGCCGATCAGGGTGGGGAAACAGGCCGCCACGACGGCCACGACCGCTGCGATCCGCCAGCCGAGGAGCCGGGCGGCGAGCAGGGCCAGCAGCGCGACGGTGGCGGTGCCGAGCACGACGTTGAACCCGGAGACGAGGCCGATGCGCCACTGGTCGACCCCGACCGAGGAGGCCAACCAGAAGAGAGTGCCCAGGGCCACCGGGTACCCGGGCGGGTAGTAGGCGGTCGGGGCGCCCGTCGCGCCCACGTAGCCCTGGCCGTCGGCGAACCGCTCGGCGAGCAGGATGTACAGGACGGGATCGTTGACCCCCTGGGGTTGGCGGGTGGCCCACACGGCCCAGGCGACACGGAGCACGAAGCCGACGACGACCGCCGCCACGACGACGAGCCGGGCCCGGGCGGATCCGTCGAGCGGCGCCACGACGCGACTCACCCCGCCCGGCCCTGCGTCGTACCCGTCTCGGTGATGTGCCACCGAGCCATCGTGGCACGGTGGGTGGCCTCGGTCGCCGGACCGGTTCAGGACTGGACGAGCACGACCCCGGGGGCGGTGGGCTCACCTCTGACGAGGGCGAGGAGGTGCGGGCCGAGCCAGTCGCCCATCGGTCGGCTCGAGGCGGTGGTCCAGTGGATGCCGTCTGGGCGCTCGGCCAGGTCGAGCTCGCCCTGGGGGCGCTGGGCCATGTACCCCGCGAGGTCGACGACGGCCGAGCGCGGCCGGGTGGCGGCCGCCTCGACGAGGATCGCGTTGAGCCGGGCCATCCGGGCCGGGTCGGACTCCGGGAACGGCCCGAGGAGCTGCTCGGTGACCCCTACCTGGACGCTCGGGTGGGTCAGCAGCACGACCATGGAGCCCTGGCTCTGGAGCACGTCGATGGCCTGGGTGATCTCACGGCGCATGAACTGGTCGTACACGGGGTCGCCGAGGGATCGCCACTGGTCGTCGCCGGGGATCTTGCGGTCGACGACGTCCCAGAGCCCGGACATCAGCACCACCATGTGGGGCCGAAGGCGGGCGAGGTCCTCGATCCAGGAGTAGCCCATCGCGTCGCAGATGGGCGAGGTGGGGTACTCGACGTCGAGGTGCCGGTAAGAGCCGCCTCGACCCGTCCCGCAGCCCAGTTTGCCGGCGTTCCAGACCAGGCCCTCGCCGGTGGTCTGTGACCAGTTGGCGACTCCCTCGCCGAGCGTGAACATCGCCGAGTCACCGACGAGGAGGAAGCGGGGCTTCTCGCCCGGGCGCAGGGCGGGCATCGGGGGGAGCTCCGGGGCGGGTGGGGTCTCGAACGCCGAGAGGTCCGGGGGCGCGGTGATGGGAACGGTGGCGACCACGGCCTCGGCGGCGACGAAGTCCGGGACCTCCGGCTGCTCGGAGGCGGTGAAGGAGATGAGGTCATCGGCCGGGGGAGGTGTCGCGATCCTGACGATGCCGAGCACCAGCACCGCCACGGCCACCGGGACCACGACGAGCGGTTGGACGCCGGTGATCCGCCGCCCCGAACGGATGGGCTCCTCGACGAGGTGGTAGGACGCCACGGCGGCGGCGAGGGTGACCACCATGCGCAACCCGAACAGCGGCCACTCGGACAGACCGGTGCGCAGCGGCGTGAGCCACAGGAAGATCGGCCAGTGGTACAGGTAGATCCCGTAGGAGTAGCGGCCGAGCCAGCGCAGCACCGGGGTCGAGAAGGCCGCTCGAACCGGACCGGGCTGGAGCAGGGCGACGATGATCACCGCAGTCAGCAGGGCGTGCGCGGCGAGTCCGCCCCGGTAGAGCCACAGGTCGGTCTGGAGCGCGACGTGCCAGAGCCAGACGCACGCCGCGAGCGCGGCGATCCCCCCGGCGGTGACGAGGTGGCGGGCATGGGCGCGCTCGACGGAGCGCTGCACCGAGGGCCGCAGCAGGGCGATGGCCAGGAGGGCGCCGACCAGCAGCTCGGCCGCTCGGGAGAAGGTGTTGTAGTAGGCGGTGTCGATGTTGCCGCTCGCCAGCACCGCCGAGTACGCCACCGATGCGGTGGCCGCGACCGCCAGCACCACGGCGAGCACCCGTCGGGACCCTCGGGCCAGCGCCAGGAGCCCGGCGACGACGAGCGGGAAGAACAGGTAGAACTGCTCCTCGATGGCGAGGGACCAGAAGTGCAGCACCGGCGACGGGGCGACGAACAGGTCGGCGTAGGACGAGCCATCGGCGATGAAGCGCCAATTGGCCACGTAGAGCAGGGCGGCCAGCATGTCGCCGCGGAGGTCCACGAGCTGCGCCGGAGTGGCCACCGTGGCGGCGAAGACGAGCACCCCGGCCAGGCACAGCAGCGACGCCGGCATGAGGCGGCGGAAGCGGCGGGCCCAGAACCGCTTGAGACCGATGGCCCCCGCGCGGGCCCGTTCGGAGAGCAACAGGGTGGTGATCAGGAAGCCGGAGAGGGTGAAGAAGGTGGACACCCCCAGGAAGCCGCCCGAGGCCCAGGAGAAGCCGCCGTGGAAGAGCAGCACCGCGGCGACGGCGAGACCGCGCAGCCCTTCCAGCCCGGGCTGGAAGGCGAACCTCGGCGGCGCGGCGACCGGCGGGGGTTCCTCGCTGCGCCGGACCGGGTGATCGATGCCGAGCTCGGCGAGTGTGACACCTGACCGCACGCGTCCCAGCGTACTTCGGACCATCCCCAGGTCAGCTTCGCGACACGGCCCGTTCACCCGGAGAGCCTGGGGTCCGCGCGCCGATCCCGGACGCGCCGGAGGGGAGCCGCACGGGCTCCCCTCCGGTCACGGTTCGGTCACGGCCGGGGCACCCCCGACCGTGTCGGGGCTAGGCCCGTCGCCGGGCGAAGGCCACCAGTCCGATCCCGGCGAGGGCGAGGCCCAGGCCGAGCAGCACGGTCCGCATCACCTCACCGCCGGTGTAGGGCAGCGCCCCGGCCGGGGTCACCACCGCGGCGGGGGGCTGGGCCTGGGTGACGCCGAGGACCTCGGGCCCGGGCGGCACATCGGGCGGCGGAGCGTCGCAGTCACGGGTGATCGTCTCCGTGATCGCCACCTCCCCGTCGACCGAGACCGAGATGGAGAGCGTCTCGCCCTCCTCGGCAGGCACGAACACCGGGACGACGCCGCCGAAGGCGGGGATCGTCACGGTCTCCACGACCGAGCCGTTCTTCAGCACCGACATCTCGACCTCGGTGTCGCCACCGTTGTTGAGGATCACGTCGAAGCCGCCCTCGGCGCACTCGATCTCGGCGATCGGCGTGCACGCCACCGTGAGCTCCTGGTCGAAGGAGATCTCGGCCGCCGGGGTGAACCCGGCGTCCTGGGCCAGGAACGCACTCGTGACCGTTGCGGGATCGATCACGCTGACCCCGATGGTGTAGCTGCCGTCGGGCACGTTCGGGAAGACGACGTTCACCGTCTCGCCCGGGTCGACCGTGTAGTCGGCGACCTCACCCCCGACGGGGGCGGTCACCCGGAACGTGATGGGCAGGTTCTTGCCGGGGACGCCGTCGTTGCCGAGCACGAGGACGACGTCGCCACCGAGTCCGGTGCACTCCACGAACCCGTCGACCTCGGGCACCCCGGGATCGTCGCACTCCACCTCGAAGGTGAAGCTGTCGATCTCGACACCGTCGGCGGTCACGGTGTAGGTGACCTCACCGTCGGCGACCCCGGTGAAGACGACCTGGGCCGAGCTACCGGCGGCCACCGAGACGGTGGTCGGCGTCGTCGCCGTGCCCGGGCCCGACACCACGAACTCGACGGGGAGCGCGCTCCCGGCCGGCGAGGTGTTGGACACGGTGATGGTCACGGTGCCGTCGTTGTCGAGGTGATCTCATAGGTCGCCGTACCGTCGGCGACACCGCTGAACACCAGCGTCGTCGAGTCACCGGCGGCCACGCTCACCGTCGTCGGACCGTCGGGCGTACCCGGACCCGACACCACGAACTCCACGGCCTTGAAGCCGACCGGGGCGGTGTTCGACAGCTCCAGGGTCACGACACCACCCGTCGCCGAGCACTCCGACGACGCCGACACCGCCGGCACACCGGCGCAGTCGATCTCGAAGGTCTCGTCGGGCAACGCCACGCCGGGTGATCTCATAGGTCGCCGTACCGTCGGCGACACCGCTGAACACCAGCGTCGTCGAGTCACCGGCGGCCACGCTCACCGTCGTCGGACCGTCGGGCGTGCCCGGACCCGACACCACGAACTCCACGGACTTGCCGCCCGCCGGGGCGTCGTTGGACAGCGTCAGGGTCACGACGCCGCCCGTGGTCGAGCACTCGGCCGAACCCTGCACCACGGGAACGCCGTCACACGCCACGACCACGCCGGTGATGGTCTTGTCGATCGGCTCACCGCCGGGGTACGTGACCGAGACCGGAACCTCGTAGGTCCCGTCGGGGACGGCGGTGAAGCTGACCTCGTCCGTCTCGTCCACCGCCACGACGACGGTGCGCACGTCGGTGGGATCGGCCGGGTTGGTGACCTCGAAGGTGGCCGGCAGCGACCCTCCTTCGTTGTCCAGCGTCACGGTGATGGTGCCGCCCTCGTCGGTGCACTCCACCTCCGCCGTGGCGGTCGGATCACCCTCGCAACCCGTGGGGGCGGCGACGGCGAAGTAAGCGCCGATGCCCTGGTTGTTGCCGAACGGCGGGTTGGGCAGCGGGTCGCCGGGTTCGACCTTGTTGTTGCCCGACTTCACCCAGACCGCGGTGATCGGGTTGGCCGGATCGTTGGGGAGCTCGTAGTAGGTGCCGGTGAGGCCCTCGACGCGTTGGGAGGGGTCGTCGCCGCTCTGCCAGATGATGTTGGAGAGGTCCTTGGTGGACCTGATGATGATCTTCTCGCACTCCACCTCGATGGTGATGTCCGGTGTCGGGCAGTCGGTCGGCAGGGTGACCACGGCCCGCCGGGCCTGGGCCACGCCGGCTCCCGTCGGCGGGGTGGCCGTCCCCCACTTGCCCTGCTCCTGGACGAACACCGTGATGGTGGTCTGGTCGGCGGGCATCGGGAAGGTGCCGCCGAACGAGTAGCCGTTGCCGATGTTGAACGCCCCGGTGGCGACCTCGACGTCGCCGGCGGCCGGGGCCACCGGGTTCCCGCTCGGGACTGCGACGTTGCCGACGCGGTACCAGACCCGCACGTTCTGGTTGGTGCGCTCCTGCTGCGTGGGCGTCGAGTCGATCCACGCCTCGGCGGTCCAGGAGACCAGGCCGTCGCAGTCGGCCCCCGCCTCGATCTCGGAGTGGTGGGCGAACGCCGGGGCGGCGAAGCCGATCACGATGGACGCGACGATCGCGAAGACGGCGAAGATCGCCCCGCCTCGCTTCTTCTGCGTCGTGGACAACTGAGCCATGAGCCCTCTCCCGTCGGCGTCGTGCGCACACGGGTGAGCCCCGGGCGCACACTTCGAGTGGTGCGTCGGGGCCGGGTTCGCTCTAGCTCCTCGCCGGCCGAAGCGACCAATGAAGGCCGGCGGATCGTTGCTTCCCCTGTCGTCGCTCTGGAACGACGGAGGTCAAGGTACCACCCTCTGTGGTCGCCGGAAAGGCCGGCTTGCCACCCTTCGTCACAATGAGCCGATCGACCTACCCCGACGAGCCGAGGACCACGGCCCCGTCGTCGTCGACGTCGACCACCACGGTGTCGCCCTCGGCGAAGCTGCCCTCGAGCAGCGCGAGGGCCAGGGCGTCCCCGATCTCTCGCTGGATGACCCGCTTCAACGGCCGCGCCCCGTAGGCGGGATCGAAGCCCTCGGTGGCCAGGGCCGCCTCGGCGGCGGGGGTCACGTCGAGCCCGATGCGCCGCTGTGCCAGTCGACGTCGCAACGACTGGAGCTGGATGCGCACGATGCGGGTGAGGTCGTCCTCGGTCAGCGCCCGGAACCGGACGATGTCGTCGATGCGGTTCACGAACTCCGGCTTGAAGAACTCCCGGGGATCACCGGGCAGGTTGGAGGTCATGATCAGGACCACGTTGGTGAAGTCCACCGTCCGACCCTGGCCGTCGGTGAGACGGCCGTCATCGAGGAGCTGGAGCAACACGTTGAACACGTCGGGATGGGCCTTCTCGATCTCGTCGAGCAGCACCACCGCGTAGGGTCGGCGCCGGACGGCCTCGGTGAGCTGACCGCCTTCGTCGTAGCCCACGTACCCCGGGGGTGCACCGATGAGCCGGCTCACGGAGAACTTCTCCATGTACTCGCTCATGTCGATGCGCACCATCGCCCGCTCGTCGTCGAAGAGGAAGTCGGCGAGCGAACGGGCCAGCTCGGTCTTGCCGACGCCCGTGGGCCCGAGGAACAGGAACGATCCGATCGGACGGTCGGGGTCGGACAGGCCGGCCCGGCTCCGCCGGATGGCGTTCGCGACCGCCACCACCGCCTCGTCCTGGCCGACCACCCGGTCGTGCAGCACGTCCTCGAGGCGAACGAGCTTGGCCATCTCCCCTTCCATGAGCCGGCTCACGGGCACCCCGGTCCACTTGCCGACGACCTCGGCGATGTCCTCCTCGTCGACCTCCTCCTTCAACATCTTCTGGGTCGCCTGGAGCTCGTCGAGGGCCGCCGACGCGAGCGCCACCTGGCGCTCGACCTCGGGGAGCTGGCCGTAGCGGATCTCGGCCGCCTTCTCGAGATCCACTTCGCGCTCGAGCTCGAGGCGCTTGGTCTCGAGCTGCTCCTTCAGCCCGCGGATCCGGTCGATGGCGTCGCGCTCGGACTGCCAGTGGGCCTTCATGCCCGTGATCTGCTCCTCGAGGTTGGCCAGCTCGCCGTCGAGCGTCGCGAGGCGGTCGGCGGAGGCCTGGTCGGTCTCCTTGGCCAGGGCCACCCGCTCGATCTCGAGTTGACGGATGCGGCGCTCGACCACGTCGATCTCGGTGGGCATCGAATCGATCTCGATGCGCAGCTTGGAGGCCGCCTCGTCGACGAGGTCGATGGCCTTGTCGGGCAGGAAGCGCCCGGTGAGGTAGCGATCGGAGAGCACCGCCGCGGCCACGAGGGCGGCGTCCTGGATGCGCACACCGTGGTGCACCTCGTAGCGCTCCTTCAGACCACGCAGGATGGCGATCGTGTCCTCGACGGAGGGCTGGTCGACGAAGACCTGCTGGAAGCGCCGCTCCAGGGCGGGGTCCTTCTCGATGTGCTTGCGGAACTCGTCGAGCGTCGTGGCGCCGATCATGCGCAGCTGGCCCCGGGCCAGCAGGGGCTTGAGCATGTTGCCGGCGTCCATGGAGCCCTCCGCGGCACCGGCGCCGACCACGGTGTGCATCTCGTCGATGAAGGTCACCACCTCGCCCTCGGCATCGGTGATCTCCTTCAGGACCGCCTTGAGGCGCTCCTCGAACTCGCCCCGGTACTTGGCGCCGGCGACCATCGAGCTGAGATCGAGGGAGATGAGCCGCTTGTTGCGCAGGCTCTCGGGCACGTCGCCCTCGACGATGCGGCGGGCCAACCCCTCGACGATCGCCGTCTTGCCCACGCCGGGCTCGCCGATGAGGACGGGGTTGTTCTTCGTGCGACGCGACAGCACCTGGATCACGCGACGGATCTCGTCGTCGCGCCCGATGACCGGGTCGATCTTGCCCTCACGAGCGGCCTCGGTGAGGTCGAGGCCGTACTTCTCGAGCGCCTGGTACTGGTCCTCGGGGTTCTGGCTGGTGACCCGGTGGCTGCCCCGCACCTCGGCGAGTGCGGCCAGGAGGGTCTCGCGGTCGACGCCGACGAGGTCGGCGAGCGCGACGAGGAGGTGCTCGGTTGACAGGTACTCGTCGGTGAGCTCTCGGCGGAACTCGTCGGCGCGGTCGATGAGTGCGGTGAGCTCGCGACCCACCCGGGACTCGCCGCCGTAGGCGCTCGGGAGCTTGGCCAGGTCCTCCTCGAGCCGCTGCTTGAGCTGCGCCGGCGCCACGCCCACCTTCTGCAGCACCGGGAGCACGACGCCCTCCTCCTGGCCGAGCAGGGCCAGGAGGAGATGGGTCGGCGTCACCTCGGGGTTGCTGGCCGACCGCGCCGCGGCGATGGCCGTGTTGACGGCGTCCTGGGTCTTCAGCGTCCAGCGGTTGGGGTCCAGCGCCATGCGTCGGCTCGCTCCTGGCTCGGGGAACGGCACAGGCTCCCCGTCGAGGTGCCCAAACCCGTTCGTTCAAGAAAGTTGATGGCTAGTGTATCAAGTTCTGGAGGTGGCAACACCTGGCCGGGTCGGTAGCTTGTCGGCCGACGCCGAGCGCCGCGGGGGTCCCATCATGCGCACCGAGCAGGACCACCAGCTCCCCCCGGTCCGCGTCGACCCCGACGTCTATCGCAGGGTCCGCGGCCACACCGAGGCGCTGGCCGCACCACTCGGCCCCGAGGACCAGGTCGTGCAGTCGATGCCCGACGCCAGCCCCACGAAGTGGCACCGGGCCCACACCACCTGGTTCTTCGAGACGTTCCTGCTGGCCCCGAACCTCGCCGGCCACACCCCGGTCGACCCGTCCTACGCCTACCTGTTCAACAGCTACTACGAGGCCGCCGGCCCCCGCCACGCGCGGCCCCGGCGAGGCCTCATCACCCGGCCGACCGTCGACGAGGTCGCCGACTACCGGCGACGCGTCGACGACGCCATGCAGGCGCTGCTCGAGGGCCTCGACCGTCTCGGGCCCGGCGTCGCCGAGCTGGTGGACCTCGGCCTGCACCACGAGCAGCAGCACCAGGAGTTGCTGTTGATGGACGCCAAGCACCTCCTCGCCCAGAACCCGTTCCGACCGGCGTACCGCGCCGACCCCGAGCCCCGGCGGTGGGATCCCTCCCCGCTCGGATGGATCGAGCACCCCGGGGGCACGGTCGAGGTCGGCGCGGCGGCAAACGGGTTCTCGTTCGACAACGAGGGGCCGCGCCACACCGTGCACCTCGAGCCCTTCCGCATCGCCGATCGCCTCGTCACCTGCGGCGAGTGGGCGGAGTTCGTCGACGACGGCGGCTACCGCCGCGCCGAGCTCTGGCTGTCCGACGGGTGGGCGACGGTCGCCGCGGAGGAGTGGACCGCCCCCCTCTACTGGGACCTCGACCCGCCGACGGTGTTCGCGCTCACCGGCGCCCGTCCGCTCGACCCCCACGAGCCGGTCACCCACGTCAGCTACTACGAGGCCGACGCCTACGCGCGCTGGGCCGGTGCCCGTCTCCCCACCGAGTTCGAGTGGGAGGCCGCCTTCGACGACGTCGCCCCTCCCCCGCGGGCCACGTCCGACCTGCACCCGCGCCCCGACCGGGACGACCCGATGGCCCTCTACTCGGCCGGGTGGCAGTGGACGGCCAGCGCCTACGCCGCCTACCCGCGCTTCCGGGTCGCCGACGGCGCGGTCGGCGAGTACAACGGGAAGTTCATGGTGAACCAGCACGTCCTCCGGGGGGGCGCCTGCGTGACGCCCGGCGGCCATGCACGCGCCACGTACCGCAACTTCTATCCCCCGCCCTCGCGCTGGCCGTTCACCAGCGTGCGCCTGGCTCACGATGCCTGAGCCCGGCCAGCTGGTCATCGACGTCCACCTGGACCCGGCCGACTGGGCCAACCAGCTCGCCGAGCAGACGAGAGCGGGCCTCCGCCGGTGCCCGCCCACCATCCCTCCGGTGTGGTTCTACGACGATGCGGGGTCGGTGCTGTTCGACGAGATCACCCGCCTCGACGAGTACTACCCAACTCGCGCCGAGCGCACCATCCTCGAGGAGACGGCCGCCGAGATCGCGAGGCGCACCGCCGCCGAGACGCTCATCGAGCTCGGGTCCGGCACCTCGGAGAAGACCCAGCTGCTGCTCGACGCCTTCACCGCGCACGGCACCCTGTCGACGTTCGTCCCGTTCGACTGCAGCGAAGGGGTGCTGCGGTCCTCGGCCGAAGCCACCGCCGGTGCCCGCCCGGGCCTCCGGGTCCACCCGGTGGTCGGCGACTTCCACCGGCACCTCGGCGAGCTGCCCACCGGCGGCCGACGCCTGATCGCCTTCCTCGGGTCGACCGTCGGGAACCTCACACCCGACGAGCGCACCCGTTTCTACGCCGACGTCGAGGCGACCCTGACCCCCGGCGACGCGTTCCTCCTCGGCACCGACCTGGTGAAGGACCCGGCACGGCTCGAATCCGCCTACGACGACGCCGCCGGGGTCACCGCGGCGTTCAACCTCAACGCCCTCCACGTCCTCAACCGGGAGCTCGGCGCCGACTTCGACCCGGAGGGGTTCACCCACCGCGCCTGCTGGGACGACCGGAACCGCTGGATCGAGATGCGCCTCGTGGCGACCGAAGCCCAGCGGGTCGTGGTCGGAGGGCTCGACGACCTCGAGGTGGCGTTCGCGCCGGGCGAGTGGCTGCGCACCGAGATCAGCGCCAAGTTCACGACGCAACAGGTGACCGCCGAGCTCGACCGGGCCGGGCTGGTGGTGGACGAACAGTGGCTCGACCCCGCCGGGGACTTCGCCCTGACCCTCGCCCATCCTGCGGGCCAGGCCTGATCAGTCGCGCTCGAACAGGCGACGACCCTCGCCGAACCGGGCCAGGGACTGGCGGACCGGCACGAGGTCGCGCCGGTACTGCTTGTGGGTGCGCTCGACGGCCCGATCGGCCTCCGCCAGGGTCCGGTCGAGCTCGGCGCGGAGCCGCTCGAGCTCGCGCTCGAGCTCGAGGACCCGCTTGACGCCCGCCAGGTTGAGACCGGTGTCGGTGAGGTCCTGGATGCGGCGCAGCAGGCGGATGTCCTCGTCGCTGTAGCGGCGGCTCCCACCCTCGGTGCGCGCCGGCGCCACCAGGCCCTTGCGTTCGTAGATGCGCAGTGTCTGCGGGTGGACGCCGGTCATCTCGGCGGCGACGGAGATGACGTAGACGGCACGGGAGGGCCGCTCGGACGGGAGGCGTGCGTCGCTCATCGTCAGACTCCGAGGTGGGTCCGGGGCGAGTCGGGGAAGGCGTCGGCCAGGGCCTCGACGGCGTGGCGCTGCTCGTCGTTGAGGGCGGTCGGCACCGCCACCTGGACGGTGACGAGAAGGTCCCCGACGTGCTTCTTGGTGGCCACCCCCCGGCCCTTCACCCTCAGCACCTTGCCCGACGGGGTGCCCTCGGGGAGCTTCAGGGTGACCGTGGAGCCGTCGAGCGTCGGAACCGTGAGTCGACTGCCGAGCACGGCCTCCGCCAGGGTGACGGGTGCGACGAGAGTGAGGTTGTCGCCGTCGCGCCCGAACAGCGGGTCCGGGTCGACATGGACGAGGACGAACAGGTCGCCGGCCGGGCCACCGTGACGACCGGCGCCCCCTCGTCCCTTCAGCCTGATGCGCTGGCCGTCGTCGACGCCGGCGGGGATGCGGACCTTGACCTCACGAGCGCGTCGTTCGACCCCGCTGCCCCGACAGGCGTCGCAGGGGTCGACCACCACCGTGCCGCTGCCCCCGCACACCGCGCACGGCGTGGAGAACGAAAAGAGGCCCTGGTTGTCGTCGAGCACGCCGCGACCGTGGCACGCGCTGCACTCGCTCGGCATCGTGCCCGGGCGGGCGCCGGTGCCGTGGCAGGTGGAGCAGGCCGCGTCGGACGTGAGGTGGAGCGACGTGGTGACCCCGACGACGGCCTCTCGGAAGGGCAGATGCAGCTCGGCCTCGAGGTCGGCGCCGCGCTGGGGACCGGGGCCTCGCGAGCCTGCCGGGCCCCGCCCTCGGCGGCCGAAGAGCCCGCCGAGGAGGTCGCCCAGGTCGCCGGCGTCGAAGGTCGCCCCGCCCGGGCCGCCGAAGCCGCCGGGCGGGAAGCCGCCGCCCCCACCGGGGAAGCCGCCCATGGGCCCGAGCTTGCGGGCCTCGTCGTACTCCTTGCGCTTGGTCTCGTCGCCGACGACCTCGTAGGCCGCGGAGACCTCCTTGAAGCGGTCCTCGGCCGCCGTGTCGCCGGGGTTGGCGTCGGGATGCAGCTCGCGGGCCAGCTTCCGGTAGGCCCGGGTGATCTCCTTCGCCGTCGCCGTCTCCGACACGCCGAGCACCTTGTAGTAGTCCTTCTCGAACCACTCACGCTGCGGGGCCACAGTGCATCACCGTCGTCCCTTCCCGTCGCCGACGGCGACGTCGTGATCGGCCCGGGCGCCCGGGATCATCCTCGTACCTTGACCATCGCCGGGCGCAGGACCCGACCCTTCCAGGCGTAGCCGGTCCGCAGGACCTCGACGACGACGGACTCACCTCCGTCGCCGGCCTCGTGGAGCACGGCGTCGTGCTGGTTGGGATCGAACGGCGTCCCCTCCGGGGCCATCCGCTCGAGCCCGTCGCGCTCGAGGACCTCGACGAGCATCTTGGCGATCGGTTCCACGTCGGCGGCGCCGTGGCCGATCGCCGCGTCGCAGGCGTCGAGCACCACGAGCAGCTTGTCGACCAACGCGGTGGCGGCCCGTTCCCGGACCTCGGCCTCCTCGCGGGCCGCCCGCTTGCGGAAGTTGTCGAACTCGGCCTTGAGGCGCAGGAGCGTGTCGCGGTACTCGTCACGCTCGGCGGCCAGCGCCTCGGGGTCGACCAGGTCGCCGGACCCGTCGTCGCCATCGGCCGGGTCGGCGTCGAACCCGCCCTCGGCCACCGCCGCGGCCTCGAGGAGCTCGTCGTCGACGACGTCGGAGGCGGCGGGATCGGCACCCGCCGCCTCGTCGGCCGCGCTCACTTGCCCTCGTCGTCGACGATCTCGGCGTCCACGACGTCGTCGTCGTTCGGCGCCGAGCCCGACGAGGAACCAGCCGACCCGCCGGCCGCGGACTCCTCGGCGGCGGCCTGCTGGTAGAGCTTCTGGGTGAACTCCTGGCTGGCCGTCATGAGCGCCTCGGTCGAGGTCTTGATGGCCTCGAGGTCGGACCCGGCGACGGCCGTCTTGAGGTCGGCGAGCTTGGTCTCCACGTTGGCCCGCTCCTCGGCGGAGATCTTGTCGCCCTGGTCCTTCAGGAGCTTCTCGGTCTGGTACACGAGGGTGTCCGCGGAGTTGCGCACGTCGGCCTCCTCGCGGCGCTGACGGTCCTCCTCGGCGTGCGCCTCGGCGTCCTTCACCATCTGGTCGATGGCGTCCTTGGAGAGCGACGACTGACCGGTGATGGTCATCGACTGCTCCTTGTTGGTCGCACGGTCCTTGGCGGAGACGTGCACGATGCCGTTGGCGTCGATGTCGAACGTGACCTCGATCTGCGGGACGCCCCGGGGGGCAGGCGGCAGGTCGACGAGCTGGAACTTGCCGAGCGTCTTGTTGTAGTTGGCCATCTCGCGCTCGCCCTGGAGCACGTGGATCTCGACCGACGGCTGGTTGTCCTCGGCCGTGGTGAAGACCTCGGTGCGACGGGTGGGGATGGTGGTGTTGCGCTCGATGAGCCGGGTCATGACGCTGCCCTTGGTCTCGATGCCGAGCGAGAGGGGGGTGACGTCGAGGAGCAGCACGTCCTTGACCTCGCCCTTGAGCACGCCGGCCTGGACGGCGGCGCCGACGGCGACGACCTCGTCGGGGTTGACGCCCTTGTGCGGCTCGTTGCCGGTCATCTCCTTGACCAGGTCGACGACCGCGGGCATGCGGGTGGAGCCGCCGACGAGCACGACGTGCTCGATGTCGCCCTGGGTGAGCCCGGCGTCCTTGATGGCCTGCTCGAAGGGGCCCTTGCAGCGCTCGAGGAGGTCGGCCGTGAGCTCCTGGAACTTGGCCCGGGTGAGCTGCTCGTCGAGGTGGAGCGGGCCGTCCTGGGTGGCGGTGATGAACGGCAGGTTGATCTGGGTCTGCTGGACCTGGGACAGCTCGACCTTGGCCTTCTCGGCGGCCTCCTTGAGGCGCTGCACGGCCATGTTGTCCTTGGAGAGGTCGACGCCGTGGGCGGTCTTGAAGCTGTCGACGAGCCAGTCGATGACGCGCTGGTCCCAGTCGTCGCCGCCGAGGTGGGTGTCACCGTGGGTGGACTTCACCTCGAAGACCCCGTCACCGATCTCGAGCACGGACACGTCGAAGGTGCCACCGCCGAGGTCGAACACGAGGATCGTCTGGTCGGCGGCGTCCTTGTCGAGCCCGTAGGCCAGGGCGGCCGCGGTCGGCTCGTTGATGATGCGCAGCACCTCGAGGCCGGCGATCTGGCCGGCCTCCTTGGTGGCGGTGCGCTGGGCGTCGTCGAAGTACGCCGGGACGGTGATCACCGCCTGGGTGACGGTGTCACCGAGGTAGGCCTCGGCGTCGCGCTTGAGCTTCATCAGCGTGCGCGCCGAGATCTCCTGGGAGGTGTAGTCCTTGCCGTCCACGTCGAGCTTCCACGACGTGCCCATGTGGCGCTTCACCGATCGGATGGTGCGATCGGGGTTGGTGATCGCCTGGCGCTTGGCCACCTCGCCGACGAGGACCTCGCCGTTCTTGGCGAAGGCGACGACCGAGGGGGTGGTGCGGCTCCCCTCGGCGTTGGGGATGACGACGGGGTCGCCACCCTCGAGGACGGCGACGACCGAGTTGGTGGTACCGAGGTCGATACCGACTGCCTTGGGCATTTCGTGCTCCTGTGATCGGGCGGGGGTAGGGGGACTGGTGCGGTCGTTCCGGGGGTCCGGGTAGAGCCCACACGAGACCACCAGGAAAGTTGAGTGCCACCGTACCAACTTCATCCGGCGCTCCCTCATTCCCCGTCCCACCGTTTCCGTCTCGCCCTGTTCCGCCGGTGCCGCCGACCGACGACCTGCACGACGACGAGCGAGGCGCCGAGCGCCGGGGCGGCCCTGAGGCAGACTGGCGCCATGACCACGCGACTCGTCCTCCTGCGCCACGGCCAGAGCACCTGGAACCTGGAGAACCTCTTCACCGGTTGGTACGACGCCGACCTCACCGAGCAGGGCCGGGCCGAAGCGGTGGCCGCCGGGCCGGCCATGGCCGAGGCGGGCGTCCTCCCCGACGTGGTGCACACGTCGCTGCAGGTGCGCGCCATCCGGACCGCCGACCTCGCCCTCGACGCGCTCGACCGGCTCTGGATCCCGGTGCGCCGGTCGTGGCGGCTCAACGAGCGCCACTACGGGGCCCTGCAGGGGATGGACAAGAAGAAGGCCACCGAGGAGCACGGCAAGGACCAGGTGTTCGAGTGGCGGCGCAGCTACGACACGCCCCCGCCGAAGCTCACCCCCGACGACCCCCGCCACCCCCGGTTCGACCCCCGCTACGCCGAGCTGCCGCCCGACGTGCTGCCGGCGTCGGAGTGCCTCGCCGACGTCGTGGCCCGGATGCTCCCCTACTGGTACGACGGCATCGTCGGTGACCTGCGCGCCGGGCGCACCGTGCTCGTCGTGGCCCACGGCAACAGCCTGCGGGCCCTCATCAAGCACCTCGACGGGATCTCCGACGCCGACATCGCCGAGGTCAACCTGCCCACGGGGGTCCCGATCCTCTACGAGATGGGCGACGACATGATGCCCGCCACGCCACGCCCGCTCGTCGAGCGCTACCTCGGCGACGTGGCGGCGGCCGCGGCGGCCGCCGAAGCGGTGGCCCGCCAGGCCGGCTGACCGGACCCGCGCCGACCTCCGCGGCCGACCACCGGGACCACCCGGACGCGGGAGGGGCCCGGTCTCGCGACCGGGCCCCTCCTGTCACTCGGTCGTTCCCGACACCCGGGTCACACGGCGTCGTCCCCGAGCTCGCCGGTGCGGATCCGCGTGAGCGTCCCGACCGGCAGGGTCCAGATCTTCCCGTCGCCGATGTTGCCCGTGTTGGCGGCACCGGTGATCGCCTCGACCGTCGAGGCGACGTCGCCGTCGGCGACGATGGCCTCGAGCTTGATCTTCGGCAGGAAGTCGACGGTGTACTCCGCACCGCGGTAGGTCTCGGTGTGTCCGCCCTGGCGGCCGAAACCCTTCACCTCGGTGATGGTCATCCCCGTCACGCCGGCCGCCTTGAGGGCGTCCTTCACGGAATCGAGGGAATGGGGTCGGATGACTGCGGTGATGATGGTGGCCATGAGGATCTCCTAACCCTTCGTGGAGGCGAGGAGTTCCTCGCCCATGCCGGCCAGGACGTCGTCGGAGTAGCCCGGGGCACCGTGCTCGGTGATGTCGAGCCCCTCGAGCTCCTCGGCGGGGCTGACCCGGAGGATGCCGACGGCCCTGAGGACCCCGAACAGGATGCCGCTGGTCACGGCCACCCACACGATGATGGCGAGCGCCCCGAGGGCCTGATCGCCGAGGAGGCCTGCGCCGCCACCGTCGAAGAGACCGTCGTCGATGGCGAACAGGCCGGTGGCGATGAGGCCCCAGAAGCCGGAGACGGCGTGCACCGACACGGCACCGACCGGGTCGTCCACCTTGAAGACCCGCTCGATGACGAGCACGGCGGGGACCACGATGATGCCGGCGATGAAGCCGGTGACGAGGGCCGGGACCACGTCCATGCTGCCCACACCGGCGCAGATGGCGACGAGACCGGCCAGGAGGCCGTTGCCGGCCATCGAGGTGTCCGGCTTCTTGAGCAGCGCCCAGCCGCTGATGAGGGCGCCGACGGCGCCGGCACAGGCTGCGAACAGCGTGAGCACGGCGATGATCGGGACGCTCATGTCGGCCTGGAGGGCGGAGCCCGGGTTGAACCCGAAGAAGCCGATGAACAGGATCATCACGCCGGTGAGGGCCAGCGGGATCGAGTGGGCGGGGATGGCCCGGGGCTTGCCGTCCGGGCCGAACTTGCCGAGCCGGGGGCCGAGGATGATGGCGCCCATGAGCGCCGCGATCCCACCGGTGAGGTGCACCAGCCCGGAGCCGGCGAAGTCGACGAACCCCCGCTCGGCGAGCCAACCGCCGCCCCACTGCCAGCTCACCACGACCGGGTAGATGAGGCCGGTGATGAGGACCGTGTAGATCAGGTAGGCGATGAACTTCGTCCGCTCGGCGACGGCCCCGGCCACGATCGTGGCGGCGGTGGCGGCGAACGCGGCCTGGAAGAAGAAGTCGGTGGACACGCTGAGCGGGTAGAAGTCCGGCCCGAGGGCGCTGAGGTCCGGCAGGGGGTCCATCAGACCCGGCACGCCCCAGCCGGCGAAGCCGAGGAAGCCACCGCCGTCGCCGCCCGGGTAGGCGAGGCCCCAGCCGACGAGGCCGAAGACCAGCACACCGAGCGCGGCGTCCATGAGGCTCTTCATCATCATGTTCGACGAGTTCTTCGCCCGGGTGAGACCTGCGGCGAGGAGCGCGAAGCCGGCCTGCATGAAGAAGACCAGCACGCCGGCGATGAAGATGAAGATGTTGTCGATGATGACGGTCTGCGCGATGTCGGCGGCCGTCCCGGTGAACCGGTCGGTGAGCTCGACCTCCACGACGGTGACGTCGACGTCGGCACCTCCGTCCTGGGCAAGGGCGGGGAGGGCACCGAGCAGCAGCACCGCTGCCACGAGACCCCCTCCCAGGAGCATCTTCAAACGCATACTTCGATCCTTTCGGTGTGGTTCATCGGGTCGGACGAGACGTCCGGGGCGCTCCGGGGAACGTCATCGGCGGTCGTCCGTCTGAACAGATCCTGACCTTAGGAGAGGGTGGTTTCCGGAGAGTCTCTCGGTCGTTACGGCTCGTGGTCCCTCGTGTGACGGGCGTGTTTCGCCGGTCACACGAGCGGTCGCGCCGGGCGTCAGGCCGTCCCCCGGAGCTCGGGGACATCGCCGCCGGACTCCTCGTCGGCTCCGTCGTGCACCTGCTCGAGCAGGTAGCCCCGCGAGCGCACGGTCTTGATGACGAGGGCCAGTGGGGCGATCCGACGGCGGACCCGGAGCATGTGGACGTCGAGGGCGTTGCGCCCCGGCGCGCCCTGGGGCCATCCGGCGCGGGCCAGGTGCTCCCGGCTCACCACCGCCCCGAAGCGCTCGAGCAGCGCCCCCATCAGGCGGGCCTCGACGGGCGGGAGCGAGACCCACGTCCCGCCCCGGCGCAGCACGCCGTCGGGGTCGAGCACCGGTCGGTCGGGCTGGTGGCTGCGCACCCTCTGGAGCAGGCCGAGCGAACGGGCCTCGAGGTCATCGTTGCTGACGGGCAGGCGCACCCAGTCCTCGAAGCAGTCGGCGAGGGGGGGAGGAGGGGTGTCCTGGTCGAGGAGCAGGAGCCGGGGATGCTCCTGGCGGGCGAGGGCATCGCGACGCTCCTGCTCCTGGGGCCAGCGCAGGAGTACGACGTCCACCCGACCGACCGTACGAAGGCGCTGTTTCGAGCACATTTCCCGCAAGTGAAGAGACAGGTGCCACATCCCCCCTGGGCAGACCTCGTCCCGGCCCTCGCGAAGAGCAGCGCACCCGGGAGCCGCGCTCCGTAAGCTGGCCCGATGGCACGAGACGCATGGCTCACCCATCTGGCGCAGGTCCCGATGTTCGCCCACTGCTCCAAGAAGGAGCTCCAGCAGGTGGCGCAGGCCACGATGGAGGTCTCGGCGCCCGACGGTCGCGTCCTGGCGCGTGAGGGCGAGCCCGGCCACGAGTGCTTCATCGTGATCGAGGGCGAGGCGACCGTGGCCCGCAAGGGCGAGGTCGTCGCCACCATCGGCCCCGCCGACGTCGTGGGCGAGCTCGCGCCCCTCACCGGCGGGCAACGCACCGCCACGGTGACCGCCAAGGGGCCGGTCACCCTCCTCGTCATCGGTCAGCGCGAGTTCGCCGCCCTGCTCGACGAGATCCCCGGCTTCGCCAACCGCATCCTCCACGACCTCGCCAAGCGCTACGTGGAGCTCGACGAGCGGGTGAACAGCTGAGCGTCCGCACACAGAGGCGCTGAGCCCCGCGGAGTGGGGGGCGGGCGGCGCCCGCGAGTACGTTTGGCGACTGTATGGACGCCACGAAGAAGCGCCTCTCGGCACCCCAACTGGTCCTCCTCCTCGGCCTCGCCATCGCGGTCTTCACGGGCCTGTCCGGCATCGCGTCGGCCGTGTTCCACCAGACCGAGGACAACCCGGTCACGCGGGAGGTCTTCGGCGGCATCCCCACGCCGCTGAAGATCGCGTTCTACACGATCATCCCGGTGCTGTTGATGTACGGCGCCGTCATGTTCAGCCAGCGGGTCGCCAACTGGACGAGGGGCAAGCCGGACAACCGGGCCACGACCTCGAAGAACGTCAAGCGTCGGCTGTCGGACTTCCGCGCCGGCGTGTACATGCAGACGTTGCTGCGCGATCCCGCCGCCGGGATCATGCACTCGCTGATCTACTTCTCGTTCCTGGTGCTGCTCGCCGTCACGACGGTGCTCGAGATCAACCACCAGCTGCCGGAGGGGCTCAAGTTCCTGAGCGGGCGGGTGTACCAGGGCTACTCGTTCATCGGCGACGCCGCCGGGCTGGCGCTCCTCGTGGGCGTGGTCTGGGCCATCGTGCGCCGGTACGTGCAGCGCCCTTACCGCATCCGGATCAAGTCCAAGCCCGAGCACGTGGTCATCCTCGGCGTCTTCCTGTCCCTCGCCGTCACCGGCTTCATGGCCGAGGCGTACCGCATCGCCGAGGAGGGCACGCCGTCGTTCGAGAAGTGGTCGTTCGTCGGCTATCCGATCGCCCTGCTCGTCGACGGCGGGAGCAGCCTCGCCGGCTGGCACCAGTTCTGGTGGATCGCCCACGTCGTGACCTTCATGGCGTTCCTGGTCATCCTGCCGGTCACCATGCTGCGCCACATGTTCACGTCGCCGCTGAACATGTACCTGAAGGACCGCGACCGCCCGAAGGGCGCGATGAAGCCGATGCCGAACCTCATGGAGACCGAGCTCGAGAGCTTCGGGGCCTCCACCATCGAGGACTTCACCTGGAAGCAGCTCCTCGACACCGACGCCTGCACGATGTGCGGCCGGTGCACGGCGGTGTGCCCGGCCCAGAACACGGGCAAGCCGCTCGACCCCCGGGAGATCGTGCTCAAGACCGGCGAGGTGATGGCCGCCACCGGCTCGCCGCAGGTGTCGCCCCCGATCGGCGTCGACCCCGACATCACGATCTCGGCGAACTCGGTGTTCGAGCGCATCACGCCCGAGGAGATCTGGGCGTGCACCACCTGCAAGGCCTGCGACGAGAACTGCCCGGTGAACATCGAGATCCTCGACAAGATCCTCGACATGCGCCGCTACCTGTCGCTCATGGAGTCGAACTTCCCCACCGAGCTGGGCAACGCCTACCGCTCGATGGAGAACTCCGGGAACCCGTGGGGCATGAGCCAGAACGAGCGGGCCGACTGGGCCGACAAGATCGAGGGCATCGAGATCCTCGACGGCACCAGCCCCCTCGAGGCCGACTACCTCTACTGGGTCGGCTGCGCGGGCTCCTTCGACGACAAGAACAAGAAGGTCACCCAGGCGATGGCGCAGCTCATGCAGCGCGCCGGGGTGTCGTTCGCCATCCTCGGCCCGTCGGAGATGTGCACCGGCGACCCGGCCCGACGGTCGGGCAACGAGTACATCTTCCAGATGCTCGCCATGCAGAACGTCGAGGTGCTCAACGGCATGGGGGTGAAGAAGATCGTCACCCAGTGCCCGCACTGCTTCAACACCCTGGCCAACGAGTACCCCCAGCTCGGCGGGCACTACGAGGTCGTGCACCACAGCCAGTTCATCGAGTGGCTGATCGACCAGGGCAAGCTCGACCTGTCCAACGCGCGGCTCGACGAGCGCGTCGTGTACCACGACTCGTGCTACCTGGGCCGCCACAACGACGTCTACATGGCGCCGCGCAACGTGATCGGCTCGCTGGCCGGGATCGAGATCGTGGAGGCCGAGCGCAACGGCACGAAGGGGATGTGCTGCGGCGCCGGCGGGGCCCGCATGTGGATGGAGGAGCACACCGGCAAGCAGGTGAACGTCGAGCGCTCCCAGGAACTCGTGGCGACCGGGGCCAGCAAGATCGCGGTGGCCTGCCCCTTCTGCTACATCATGATCGACGACGGGGTGAAGGGGCAGGGCCTCGAGGAGGACGAGGTGCGGGTGGCCGACATCTCGATGCACATCCTCGACGCCATCGAGCAGGGCGAGCGTGAGGGGGGCCAGGTCGGTGCCGGAGCGTTCGACGACTGACGACGCCCATCGCGTCCTCGTCGTCGCCGACGACACGAACGCGGGTGAGCTGCTGGTCCGCCTCGTCGCCGGTGGCGGCTTCCGCGCCGAGGTGGCGGCCTCCCCAGAGGCGGCGCTCATCGACCTCGAGGACGCCGAGACGCCGTTCGTCGCGGTCCTCCTGGACCTCGAGCTGCGCAACGGCGTCAGCAGCCTCCGGGCCCTGGCCGACATCCGCCGCCTGCCCGGCCCGGCCGGCCAGGTGCCGGTCGTCGTGTGCAGCTGGGACGACGACACCCGGCCGCAGGCATGGATGACCGGGGTCGACGGCTACCTGGTCCGCCCCTTCGCCGCCAAGGAGCTCCAGGACCTGCTCGCCGAAGCGGTCGCCCGGCCCGAGGCGGACCGCGAGGAGCACCGCAAGCGCCAGCTCGGCCTGCCGGGAGCCAAGCCGGGCCGATGAGGGCGGCGGTCACCGACTCCCGCGGCCGCTACGACGTGAAGTTCTCCCAGTAGCGGCTGGGGCGGGGGCCGACCTGGCCCTGGTACTTCGAGCCCACCGCCGCCGAGCCGTAGGGGTTGTCGGCCTCGGTGGTCATGCGCAGGAAGCTGATCTGTCCGATCTTCATCCCGGGGTAGAGCGTGATGGGGAGAGTGGCCACGTTGGAGAGCTCGAGGGTGAGCTGGCCGTCCCATCCGGCGTCGACGAACCCGGCGGTGGAGTGGATCAGCAGGCCCAGGCGGCCGAGGCTCGACTTGCCCTCGAGTCGGGCGACGAGGTCGGCGGGGAGTTGCACGCGCTCGCTGGTCGAGCCGAGCACGAACTCGCCGGGGTGGAGGATGAACACGTCGTCCTCGCCGATCTCGACGAGCTCGGTGAGCTCCTCGAGGTTCTGCTTCACGTCGATGTAGCCCATCGTGTGGTTGCGGAAGACGCGGAAGTAGCGGTCGATGTGGAGGTCGACCGACGACGGCTGGATGCACGATTCGTCGAAGGGTTCGATGACGATGCGGCCGGCGGCGAGCTCTTCGCGGATGGTGCGGTCGGAGAGGATCACAGCCGGGCACAGTAGTGCCGGCGGCGGGGACAGCCACCGGGCCGCCGGGCGGGGGCCGTCGGGGGCCAGGTCGGTCGGTCAGAGGCCGCGGATCGAGCGACGGGCCAGCCGGGGTCCGCGTCGGGGCGGGCCTTCGCCGCTCAGGGTGACGAGGCGCAGGACCCGCCCGCGGTGGGGACGGTACGGGTCGAGCAACTCGAGCATCAGCGCATCGTCGCCCCGCCGCTCACCCAGGAAACACCAGGCCACCTGGTGGGGGAGGTGGAAGTCGCCGACGCTCACCGCGTCGGCGTCGCCGAGCGCGACGCGGGCCACCTCGGCGACGGTCCACTCCCCCACGCCGGGGATGGCCGCCAGCCGGCGGCGGACGACGGGGAGATCGTCGACGGCCTCGTCGAGACGAGGGGCGACGTGGGCCACCCGCCGCAGGGTGTCGGCCCGCTTCCGCTCGATGCCGGCCCGGTGGTACTCCCACGAGGGGAGGGCGACGAGCCCGCCGGGGGTCGGCGGCAGGCGCAGGGCGGGTTCACCGGGTCCGGGAGCCGGCGAGCCGTGACCGGCGACGAGGGCCCGGTAGGACGCCCACGCGTCCTTGCCGATCACCTTCTGTTCGAGCACGGTGGGCACGAGGGCCTCGGCGAGGGCCCGGGATCGCGGGATGCGCAGTCCCGGGTGACGTCGCGCGACCGTGCGGAGGAAGTCCGCCCCCGGCGCGTCGACGCGGGCGAGGAGGCCGGCGAAGCCGGTCGTGTCGTCGTCCTCGCCGACCAGGTCGCGGGCATGCTCCACCGCCCACGTCGCCCCGGGACCCCACCCATCCACCTCGACGGTCCGGGTGGGGGGATCGACGACCAGGTGCATCGTCACCGGGCCCTCGGGGGTGGCGGTGGCTCGCCACGCCTCGGTGCCGGTGAGGCGCAGCGTCGGGTCGCCGCGGCCGCGGCGCATGGGCCCGAGGGTGTCGGCGAGGTCCAACGGTGCCGGGAGGGCCAACCGCGCCCCGGCCGTCGCGCCGCTCACCGCTCCGGCGGGTCCTCGGTACGGGTCAGGAGTCGCCGATCCCCGGCATGTTGTGCACGTAGGACTTCTCCTCGACGCGCTTCGTGATGCGCCACCCGTCGGCCGTGCGAACCATGTCGTCGACGTACCAGAGGCCGCAGTAGAAGACCTGCACCTCGTCCTCGCCGACCGGCATGACCATCGGGTTGTGGCAGATCGTCTTGACCCGGGCGGTGTCGCCGTCGATGGTGATCTGGCTGGTGGACACCATGTGCTGGAAGGACCGGAACATCGGCATCGTGTCGGTGAGGAACTTCTTGGTGTCGGTCAGGTTGCCGGCGGTGCCGCCGAAGACCGTGTAGTCGATCCACGCGTCCGGCGTGAACACGTCGTCGAGGGCCTCGAAGTCACGGGTGTCGATGGCGTAGCTGTACTTCACGAGCAGGTCCTGGATCTCCATCCGGTCGGAGATCTCCTGCAGCGTCATGGTCATGGTGGCCCCCCGGGGCGAGTCGCGGTCGGCGCAACTCTAGGTTCGTCGTCGGTGGTCGTCCGTCGGGGCGTTCGTCTACAGTCGCCCCCGCAGCACGCCGCCCCCGGGTGGCCCCTGCGGGTGTAGTTCAGAGGCAGAACATCAGCTTCCCAAGCTGAGAACGCGGGTTCGATTCCCGTCACCCGCTCCATGTGACCCCGATCGCCGAGCTCCGGGCTTGAGGTCCTCCCGTACCGCCGAACAGGGGCGCTAGCGTCCGGACGTCGTCCAACGGCACGGCCCGGTTCGATCCGAGGCGGTGAGGAATGCAGCCCGGAGCGAGCAACTCGAGAGCGCCCGAGGACCCCTCCAGAGCCGCGGTGATCCGCGACAAGGGCCTGCAGCACCTCAAGCGGGTGTCGTGGCGGTCGGTCCTCCAGGTCGTCGTCCTCGTCCTCGCCGTCTCGTCCTCGTGAACCAGATCACCGACCTCGACCTCGAGGAGTTGAGCGACGAGCTCGCCGATGCGACATGGTGGCTGGCCGCCGTCGGGTTCGTCGTCGCCCAGGCCCCCCGTCTCGCGCAGGCCCTCTCCACGCTCGGCGCGGCAACCCACCCGATCGCCCTGCGTCCGCTCTACCTGCTCCAGCTCGCCCAGAGCTACATCGGCCTGGCCGTGCCCACGAGCGCGGCCCGCATCGCCATGAGCGTCCGCTTCTTCCAGAAGCAGGGGTTCAGCGCCGGATCCTCGCTCGGCATCGGGGGTCTCGACAGCTTCGCCGGCTTCCTCGTCGAGGCGACACTGCTGACGGGCCTGCTCCTGCTGAAGCCCCCGTCACTCGACTTCGACCTCGACGCCCCCTCGCTCCCGGACTGGGGAACGGTCCTGCTCTGGCTCACCGTGCTGGCCGTGGTGCTGGGGACCGTCTCGTTGCTGCTGCCGGACCACCGGCGACAGTTCACCGGGTGGGCGCGCAACCTCGCCACCGACGGGCGCGACACCCTCCGGGGCCTGTCGGGCCGACGGATCGGCCTGCTCGTGGGCGGGAACCTGGCGTCGGTCCTGCTCTTCTCGCTCGCGCTCGGCCTCTTCGCCCGGTCACTGGGGACATCCGTCTCGTTCGCGGACCTCGTCGTGATCATCATCGGCGTCTCGCTGCTGGCCGGCCTGCTCCCGATACCGGGGGGCATCGGCGTCGTGGAAGGCGGCCTCACCTTCGGTCTGGTGGCAGCAGGCATGCCCGAGGGACCGGCCTTCGCGGCGGTGCTGCTCTACCGGCTGGCGTCGTTCTACCTGCCCCCCGTCTGGGGCTTCTTCGCCTTCCGCTCGCTCGAGCGCAACGGCTACCTCTGACGCGCGCTCACCGCTTGGCCGTCCGGCGGTAGATGCGCACCGCCAGCGGTGCGGCGACAGCGGTGATGACCGCACACCAACCGACGGCGAGGAGGACGGCCTGGGCGACGCTGCGACCCGGCGGCAATGCGCCCTGCCCGAGCATCAGACCGCGCGCCGCCTCCACCATCACGGTCACCGGCTGGTGCTCGGCGAAGGGCTGGAGCCAGTCGGGCATCGTCGAGACGGGCACGAACACGGCGCTGGCGAACACGAACGGGAAGACGATGAGGAACACCGCGGTCTGCGTGGCCTCGGGGTTGACGACCTTGAGCCCGATCGCCGCCATGACCCACGACACCGCGTAGGCGAACAGCAGGACGACGCCCACCCCGGCGAGGAACCCGAGGAACGTGGTCTGGTAGCGGAAGCCGATCACGAAGGCGACCACGAACATGAGCCCGAGCACGACCGCGTTGCGGAGCAGGTCGGCGGCGGTGCGCCCGGTGAGGACCGCCGAGCGGGTCATGGGCAGCGACCGGAACCGGTCGACCACACCTCGGGACAGGTCGTCGGTGAGGCCCACCGCGGTCTGGGTCGCCCCGAACATCGAGATCTGCACCAGGAGGCCGGGGAGGAGGAAGTTGATGTACTCGCCGCCTGCGGCGGGCGGGATCTCCGAACCGATCGCCCCGCCGAACACGTAGGTGAACAACAAGAGGAACATGATCGGCTGGATCACCGAGAAGGCCAGCAGCTGCGGGAGGCGCACGTAGCGCAGCAGGTTGCGGCGCGTCATGACCCAGGTGTCACGGCCGATCCGACCGGGTCGGACGTCGACGGGACGCTCGACGGCGGTCACGGGGCCTCCTCGTCGGCCGGGGCGGATCCGGTGAGCGAGAGGAACACCTCGTCGAGGGTGGGCCGCTCGAAGCTCAGCCCCAGCGGCTCGACGCCCTCGGCGTCGAGGGTGCGCACCATGACCATCAGCGAGCCCGTCCCGTCGGTGGCCGGGAACGTGAACTCGCCCCCGGCGTGCTCCTCGCGACCGACGAACCCGGCGGTGACCCGACGAACCGCGTCGAGATCGGCGCCGCGCACCCGCAGGTGGATCCGGTTGTCGCCGAGGGCGTCCTTGAGCTCGTCGGCGGTGCCCTCCGAGACCAGGCGGCCCTTGTCGATGACCCCGATGAGGTCGGCCAGCTCGTCGGCCTCCTCGAGGTACTGGGTGGTGAGCAGGACCGTCGTGCCGTCGGCCACCAGCTCCCGGACGAGGCGCCAGATGTCGAGGCGGCTCCCCGGATCGATGCCGGTGGTGGGCTCGTCGAGGAAGAGGATCTCCGGGCGTCCCACGAGCGAGGCGGCCAGGTCGAGGCGGCGGCGCATCCCGCCCGAGTAGCCGGCGGCTCGGCGGTCGGCGGCGTCGGTGAGGTCGAACCGGTCGAGCACCTCGACGGCCCGGCGGTTCGCCTCGGCCCGGTCGAGCCCGTACAGCTCGCCGACCATGGCCACCGTCTCGCGCCCGGTGAGGTAGTCGTCGACGGCCGCGAACTGCCCGGCGAGACCGATGCGGCGGCGCACGTCGCGAGAACAGGTCACGACGTCGTCGCCCCCGACGGTGGCCCGGCCGCGGTCGGGGACGAGCAGCGTCGAGAGCACGTTGATGAGCGTCGTCTTGCCGGCGCCGTTCGCGCCGAGGAGCCCGTAGACGGAGCCCCGCTCGAGGCAGAGGCTGACCCCGTCGAGGGCCTTCACGTCGCCGAAGGCCAGATGGACGTCGTCGACGACGACGATGGGGCCCTCACCCACGACGCCGACCGCCCCTGGTGCAACCGTCAGGCACGTCTGGTCTCCTCACCACGGCGCTCGCGCGACCGTCGGGGGAACGCTACCGGCGGGGCCCGGCGGAGCGACGGGCCTCAGACGGTGATGACGACCTTGCCCCGGACCCGTCCCTCGCTCACGTGGCGCAGGGCGGCGGCGGCCTCGCGGAGGGGGTAGGTCCGGTCGACCGCGGGGCGGAGCTGCCCGGCCTCGACGAGTTCGGTCAGCGCCCGCAGGTCGTCGGCGTTCTCCGACGAGACGAACGTGGTCAGGGTCTGCCCGACGAACGGGGAGAGCGCCATGGCGCCGGCCTGGCGCTGGATCCCGCCCGTCCAGCGTCCGCCGTTCTCGCCGCCGACGATGACGAGGCGTCCGGCAGGGGCGAGGATACGCCGCAGGCGCGACACCCGGGTGTTGCCACCGGAGTCGATGACGACGTCGAAGCGGCGTTCCCCGGCGGTCACGTCGTCGACGGTGTGGTCGACGACGTGGTCGGCGCCGAGGGAGCGCACCAGGTCGACCTTCTCGGTGCGGCACACCCCGGTCACCTCGGCCCCGAAGGCCTTCGCGATCTGCACGACGTAGGACCCGACGCCGCCGGAGGCGCCGAGCACCAGGACGGACTCCCCAGCGGTGACCCCGGCCCGGTCGCGCACGGCCTGCAGCGCGGTCAGACCGGACACGGGCATGGCGGCGGCCTGTTCGAACGTGAGCGACGGGGGCTTGGGGGCGAGGTGGTCGGCGGGGGCCGGGGCGAGCTCGGCGAAGGAGCCGTGGCTGGTCCCGAAGACCTCCTCGCCGGGCGCCAGGTCGGTCACACCGGCGCCGACCTCCTCGACGATCCCGGCGAGGTCGAGACCGGGGACGCGGCGCTTCGGGCCCCGGAGCCCGAACCCGAGCCGCACCAGGTAGGGGAGCCCGGTCATCAGGTGGACGGTGCCCTGGTCCACGGCGGCGGCCCGGACCCGCACCAGCACCTCCCCCGCACCGACGACCGGCCGGGCGACCCGTTCGATCCGGAGCACGGCATCGGGATCGGTGCCGTAGCGGTCCTGGACGGCGGCCACCATGGTTCCGGCCTCGGGATCGGCGATCCGGGAGGCGTCGGGGGAGGGGCGCGGATCGTGGGGCATGGGCTTCCTCCTGGCTGGACTTACGATGTAAGTTTCACCAGGAACCACCGACGATGTCAACCCCTACCCCCGAGGAGAGCTCGACCATGGCCCCGCCCCGCGACACCCAACCCGGCGGCCGCACGCCCCTGAACCGCGACCGCGTGGTCGCCGCCGCCGTCGCGCTGGCCGATCGTGACGGGATCGAGGCACTGACGATGCGGCGCCTGGGCCGGGAGCTCGGTGTCGAGGCCATGTCGCTCTACAACCACGTGGCCGACAAGGACGCCGTGCTCGACGCGATGGTCGACGCCGTCTTCGCCGAGATCGCCGTGCCCCGTGCCGAGCGCGGCTGGATGGAGGAGATGCGCGCCCGCTGCCACTCCGCCCGCGCCGCCCTCGCCCGCCACCGGTGGGCGATCGGTCTCATGGACTCACGCACCAGCCCCGGGCCGGCGACGCTGCGCCACCACGACGCCGTCCTCGGGTGCCTCCGGGCCCACGGCTTCACCGTGGCGATGGCGGCCCACGCCTTCGCACTGCTCGACAGCTACGTGTACGGCTTCGCCCTCCAGGAGACCTCGCTCCCCTTCGACACCCCGGAGGAGACCGCGGAGGTGGCGGCGTCCATGCTCACCGAGATACCGACCGACGAACACCCCCACCTGACCGAGATGGCCCGCGACCACGTCCTGTCGCCGGGCTACGACTTCGGCGACGAGTTCGCCTACGGACTCGAACTGGTGCTCGACGCCCTCGAGCGCGCCCGCTGAGGCGACGCCGTCACGGGGGCGCCGTTCACGCGGTGTCGAGATCGCGGTGGCGCAGGCCCACGAGGCCGACGGCGACCAGCACCACGGTGACCGACGCCAACAGGGCGACGGGGAGGACGGTGAACGCCTCGGCCGGCACGGCCGGCACGTGGTCGAAGGGCGAGAGGTTGAACGACCAGTCCGGGAGGCCCAGCACCGGCCCGAGCAGCCCGACCACGGAGACCACCACGAGCCCCGCCCAGGCCAACAGCGACCAGCGGGGGACGAGAGCGACGAGCAGGAAGGCCAGCGCGCCGAGCACCGTCACCGCCGGGAGCATGGCCAGCGCCGCTCCCACCAGTTCGGTGACGTAGGTGGCACCGCCGATGCTGACCGCCGCCCCCAACCCGGTCGCGGCACCGCCGGCGACCATGACGATCGCGGCCCCGGCCAGGACGACGCCCAGGTGACCGGCGGCCCAGGCGCCACGCGAGACAGGTGTGGCCAGGACGGGATCGGCGCGACCGGCGGTCTCCTCGCTGCGCATCCGCAGGACGGCGGCGATGGTGAAGCCCGACGCCAACAGCCCCGCCATGAGGATCGAGGTGGCCAGGAACACGTCGGTGATCGAGGCCTGGCCGACCAGGGCCAGGTAGTCGGCGATCTCGGGGTTCTCCTCGAGCATCTTCTCGGCCTGATCGGCCACGAACCCGTAGAAGAAGCCGAGGACGGCGACCCCCGCCGCCCAGCCCAGGATCGACGCCCGCTGGAGCCGCCACGACAGCGCCAGCGGCGAGGCCAGCGACGGCCGGGCCTCGGCCCTCCCGGCCCGCTCGACCAACAGACCCCCGCCGAAGTCACGGTGCCCGGCCAGCACCCCGGCGAGAGCGAAGAGGGCGAGCGCGGACAGCACCGGGACGGCGAGCACCCACCAGCGCTCGTCGGCGAAGGCCCGGATCCCCTGGGCCACCCCGATGGGCGAGAGCCACGAGAGGCCGTTCTCGGCGACGTCACCGACGGCGCGCACCACGAAGGACAGGCCGAGCACGACGACGGCCAGGCCGAGCGCGGCCCGGGAGGACGCGGCGACCTGGGCGGTCACCAGGGCGACGCCGCAGAACACCATCCCCGCACCCACCAGCGCGGCCCCGAAGGCCACGCTGCCCGAAGCCTCGAACCCGTAGAGCACCAGCACGGCGACGACCCCGACGGCCACCGCCACGTTGGCCATCGCCACGCCGAGCACGGCCGCCGTCGCCCCGGCGTAGCGACCGACCGGGCCGGACCGGAGGAGCTCGGCCCGCTCGCTCTCCTCCTCGGCCCGGGTGTGGCGCACGGTCATGAAGATGCTCATCAGCGCCACCCCGATGATCGCCCACAGCGACGTCTCGTTCATGAGCACCGCACCGACGGTGGGCGACTCCAGGCCGTAGCCGGGACCGGCCTGGATGATCATGGCGGCGTTGTCCTCGACGATGGCGGCGTAGCCGGCCAGGTCCTCCGGGGTGTCGTAGAGGCCCTCCACGCTGCCGGCGGACACGCCCACGAGCACCACGATGCCGAGGACCCACAGCACGAGGCGGAGCCGGTCACGGCGAAGGACCAGACCGAGCAGGCGGCCGGTGCCACCGAGTGCGACGTCGCGGCCCGGGAGGGGCTCGACCGGCACCTCGCTCGGCGCGTTGCGGACGACCGTGGAGGTCACCCGGCGACCGATCCCGGCCCGGCGCCCGGCGCAGTGGTGGCCGAGCCGCCGTAGTGGCGGAGGAACAGCTGCTCGAGGGTGGGCGGCTGGCTCACCAGCTCCTGCACCCCGTAGGGCGCGACGTGGCGGACCACGTGGTCGAGCGCGTGGCCGTCGACCTCGAACGTGGCGGTCGAGCCGTCGACCACGAGGTCGTGGACGCCGTCGAGGGACCCCAGGCCGTCCACCGGCACGCGGGTGGTGAGCACGACGGTGGTGCGGGTGAGGTGGCGCAGCTCGGCGAGGGTCCCCTCCTCGACCGCGACCCCGTCACGGATGATGGTGACCCGGTCGCAGAGGGTCTCGACCTCGGCGAGGATGTGGCTGGAGAGCAGCACGGTGCGCCCCTCGGCCTTGGCCTCGAGGATGCAGTCCTGGAAGACGGACTCCATGAGGGGGTCCAGACCCGAGGTGGGCTCGTCGAGGAGGAGCAGCTCCGCGTCGGAGGACAGGCCGGCGACCAGCGCCACCTTCTGGCGGTTCCCCTTCGAGTAGGTGCGGCTCTTCTTGCGGGGGTCGAGCTCGAGGCGCTCGATGAGGTCGTCGCGGCGCCGGCGGTCGATGCCACCGCGGAGGCGGGACAGCAGGTCGATGACCTCGCCGCCCGAGAGGTTCGGCCACAGGCTCACGTCGCCGGGCACGTAGGCCAGGCGACGGTGGAGCTCCACGGCGTCGTGCCACGGGTCGCCACCGAGGAGCCGGGCGGAGCCGCCGTCGGCGCGGAGGAGCCCCAACAGGATGCGGATGGTGACCGTCTTGCCCGACCCGTTGGGGCCGAGGAAGCCGTGCACCTCACCGGTGCCGACGCGCAGGTCGAGGCCGTCGAGCGCACGGGTGGACCCGAACGTCTTGACCAGACCGTTGACCTCGATGGCGTTCGCCACGGTGGCGCCCTCCCGGAACGGACCTGCCGACGACAACGATGCTCGCGCGCCGCCGCTCGACGGGCCATCGCCGAAGGACCCGAACCGTTCGACGGGCCCGCGCCGGTCACGCCCGCCGAGTCGCCCGCCGCGGCCGCGGTGACCGCCTGTCCGGGGCCGAGCGACCACCACCGGGCCTCGACCGACTATGATCGGGGTGCGCGACCGTTCGCGCCCCTGTACACCCCAAGGAGCACGAAGCGTCATGAAGCGACTCATCGGCCTGGCCACCGCCGGCGCCCTTCTCACCGGCGGAGCCCTCCTGGGCACCACCTCGGCCGGCGCCCAGGCCACCAGCACCCCGGTGGTCCCCCTCATCCAGACGATCGACCTCCCCCTCAACGGGGCACCGGTGCAGGTCTACGTCGTCCACGGCCTGAACCTCGACGGCCAGTCCGCCCAGGGTGACGGCGGCACCGCCGTCACCGTCTGCGCCGGGCCCGACCAGCTCCTCACCGACTTCCAGTTCGGTGACATCGCCGGTCCGCTCAGCCTCCCCGCCGGCACCGAGGTGCCCATCACCGTCACCGTCGGCGCCGACGTCCCCTGCGGGACCGGCACCCCGGCCATCACCCAGACCGTCACCGTGCCCGACGTCGCCGCCGCCTCGCTGGTGGCCACCGCCGGTCCCGACGGCGCCCTGGCGCTGCTGCCGGTGGTGCTCGAGACCGAGACCCCCCGGGTCTGCTTCCCCGTTCCGGCCGGCGCCAACACCGCGCAGGGTGAGCCGATCGCCGACGCTCGCCTCGGCGCCGTGCACGCCGCCAACGCCGGCCAGGTGGCCGTGAGCGTGGACGGGACGACGGCCGGAGAGCTCAGCTTCGGCGAGTCGCTCTTCGCCGACGTTCCCGGCGGCTCTTACAGCGTCGAGGTCACCCTCGGCGGCACCCCGATCGTGGGCCCCGCCGACATCCCGGTCGACGAGTGCACGCTGACCACCGTGTACGTGGTCGGCAACCAGCCGATCGCCGGGCCCGAGCCGGTCACGCCCACCGAGCCGCCCGCCGCGGCCGCGGTGGCCGCCCGCCCCGCCTTCACCGGCTGAGCGACCCACCACCGCACTGCTCGACGACGGCCCGGGGCACCCGCCCCGGGCCGTTGCGCGCCCCGCTCGGGGCGCAGGGGACGAAGCCGGCAGGACGACGCCCCGGGTCGCGATCCCCAGGAGCGGGACAGCGCCACCGTTCGTCGACTAGCATCGCTTGGTTCCCGAACCCCCTCGGAGAGGTCACCCCATGAAGCGTGTCATCGGGCTGCTCGCAGCCACCGCCCTCGTCGTGGTCGCCGGCGCCGTCTCCACCGGCTCCGCCGGCGCGCAGGCCACCAGCACCCCGGTCGTGCCCATCGTGCAGACCATCGACCTGCCCACACCCAAGGCACCCGGCGCCCTCGTCTACGCCGTACACGGCCTGAACCTCGACGGGCAGACCGCCCAGACCGATGGTGGCACCGCCGTCACCGTCTGTGCCGACGGCGCCTCTCTGCTCACGGACTTCCAGTTCGGCGAGATCGCCGAACCGCTGGCGCTGGAAGTCGGCCGCGAGATCGATCTCACGGTGTTCCTGGGTGCCGACGCCGACTGCGCGGGCACCGACCCGGTCATCAGCCAGATGGTCACCGTGCCCGATGTGATCGCCGCAGCCCTCGTCGCCACCGCCGGCCCCGACGGCGAGCTCCAGCTCCTCCCCGTCGTCCTCGACGTGGAGGCCGACGAGGTGTGCTTCAACGGGATCAACTCCACCCCGCAGGGTCTGGCGGTACTGCCCGACAGCGCCACGCTCGGCGCGGTGCACGCTGCCAACGCCGGCCCCGTCGAGGTGGTCATCGACGGAACCACGGCCGAGAGCTCCCTGGCGTTCGGCGAATCGCTCTTCGCCGCCGTGCCGCCGGACACCTATGAGGTGACGGTGAAGCTGGGCGGCACGCCGATCGTCGGCCCGGTCGACCTCACCCTCGACGACTGCACCCTGACCGTGGTGTACGTGGTCGGCAACCAGCCGATCGCCGGGCCCGAGCCGGTCACGCCCACCGAGCCGCCCGCCGCGGCCGCGGTGACCGCCCGGCCCGCCTTCACCGGCTGAGCGACCACGATCCGAGCATTCGACGACGGCCCGGGGCTCCCGCCCCGGGCCGTTGCGCGTCTCAGTAGCCGAGTACCGGGTCGACGACCCCGACGAGGGCGTCGCCGGCCCGCCACCGCGTCAGGTTGGCGACGAACAGATCGACCGTGCGCCGGGCGGCGACCGCCGAGCTGTTCGAGATGTGCGGGGTGAGGCGGACGCCGGGGTGGGCGAAGAGGGGATCACCGGCGCCGAGCGGTTCGCCCTCGGCGACGTCGAGCGACGCCCGGGCCACCCGGCCGTCGTCGAGCGCGCGGACGAGGGCCGCGGAGTCGACCAGCTCGCCGCGGGCGACGTTCACGAGGTGCACACCAGGGCGAACCCAGCCGAGCGAGGAGGCGTCGACGAGGTGGTGGGTCTCGGGCGTCGAGGGGGCGGTGACCACCAGGTGGTCGGCCACCCCGAAGGCCTCCTCCAACGACGCCGCCCGCTCGACACCGGGCAGCGGCATCGCCGTGTCGGACCGTCGGTGGGCCACGACCCGCATGTCGAAGGCGAGCGCCCGCCGGGCCACCGCCTCGCCGATGGCACCGATGCCCACGAGCGAGAGCGTGCGTCCCTCCAGCCCACCGAGCTGACCGCCGGTGGGCACGTTCCAGGCCGCCGGCGGCGCCGTGAGCCACTGCTCGGGCAGCCGCTTCTCGAAGGCCAGCATCACGGCCAGCACGTACTCGGCGATGGCCGTCGACGTCGCCCCCTTCGAGCAGGTGAGCACCCGGTCGCCGAGGACGCCCAGCGGGAACCCGTCGATGCCCGCCCCGAGGACGTGCACCCACCGCACCGTGGGCAGCACGGCGTCGGCGACCTCGGTCTCCCCGGCGATGGCGAGGGTGGCGAGGACCTCGGCGTCGCCCACGTCGTCCGGGGGCGCCGGCCAGCCGACCACCCGCTCCCCGGGCAGCCGCTCACGCAGGACGGGGAGGAAGGCCTCGGTGAAGCGGCCCATGTTGACGACGACCGATCCCATCGACGCAGTCTCGTCGACATCACCGGGCGCGGTGTCGACGCCGTGCAATGCTGACCCGGCGATGCCGGCCACGGAGGGACCCGACCGATGAGGAAGTGGTGGCCGTTGGTGGCGTTGGGCACCGCCCAGTTCGTGATGGTCCTCGACCAGTCGGTCATGAACGTCTCGATCACCCAGCTCGTCGAGGACTTCGACACGACCGTCTCGACGATCCAGGCCGTCATCACCTTGTACTGCCTGGTCATGGCCATGTTCATGCTCACCGGCGGCAAGATCGGCGACATCGTCGGGCGTCGACGGACCTTCGTCGTCGGACTGGTCGTCTACGCATGCGGCTCGGCGTTGACCGCGGTGGCGCCCACCGTTGCGGTGCTGGCGCTGGGCTGGTCGGTGCTGGAGGGGCTCGGCGCAGCGATGGTCCTCCCGGCCATGGCCGCGCTGATCGCCGGGAACTTCGAGGGCACCGAACGCAAGGTCGCCTACGCGGTGATCGGGGGCGTGGCCGGCGCCGGCATCGCCCTCGGCCCGATCCTCGGCGGCTGGGCCACCACCGAGCTGACCTGGCGGGTGGTGTTCGTGGGTGAGGTCGTCCTCGTGGCGTTCATCCTGGTGATGACCCGCTTCGTCGCCGACGCCGTGAGGACCGGGCCCCAGCCCAGGCTCGACGGGGTGGGCGCCGCGTTGTCGGCGGCGGGCCTCGGCGCCGTCGTGCTCGGGGTCCTCCAGTCGAGCACCTGGGGGTGGGTCGAGCCGAAGGACTCCCCGCTGGAACCGCTGGGCTTCTCCCTCACGCTCTTCGTGATCGGCGGCGGTGCGGTGCTGCTGTGGGGCTTCGTGCGCTGGCAGGGCCACCGGGAGGCCACCGGGCGCGACCCCCTCGTGCACCTGAGCCTGTTGAGGGTCGCGCCGCTGCGCTCGGGACTGGCCGGGCTGCTCACCCAGAACCTGATCCTCATGGGCGTCTTCTTCACCATCCCGCTCTACCTGCAGCTGGTGCTCGGCCTCGACGCGCTGGAGACGGGGATCAAGATGATCCCGGTCTCGATCACGATGTTCGCGTTCTCCGCCATCGGCTCCCGGCTGTCGACCCGCTTCTCCGTCCGATCGCTGGTCCGCACCGGCCTGTGGATCACCATCGCCGGCGTCCTGGTCCTGTTGGCCAACGTGGAACCGACGCTCGACGACGCCGCCTTCGCGGTCGGCATGGGGGTGCTCGGGGTCGGGATGGGCCTCATCGTGTCCCAGCTCGGCAACGTGGTGCAGTCGTCGGTCGACGCCTCGGGGCGCGGCGAGGCCGGCGGACTCCAGTACACGGGCCAGCAGCTCGGGTCCTCCCTGGGCGTGGCCCTCATCGGCGCCATCGTGCTCGGCGGGCTGACGGCCGCGTTCGTGCAGGGGATCGAGGCCGACGAGCGCATCGCCCCCGAGGTCGCCGCCCAGGTGGGCGTCGCCGCCGGCACGGGCGTCGACTTCGTCGATTCCGACCAGATCGGTGCCCTGGCCCGCGACGCCGGGCTCGACGACGCCACCGCCGACGCCATCGTCGACGACTACGAGGAAGCCCAGCTCCGTGCGCTCAAGGCGGGCCTCCTGGCCGCGGCGGGGCTGGCCCTCGTCTCGCTGGCCTCGACCCGGGGCCTCCCGAGCACCGTCGCCGACGACACCGAGGCCGTCGCCGGTCCGGTGCCGAGCAGCAGCGCGTAATGCGGACCGACCCGGCCCGCCGCACCGGGTCATCGCCGATCCCACCTCACCAGCCGCGGCATCGCCGGCCCGGTCCCTGAGGTCGCGAGCTCCGCCTCGGGGAGTATCCTCTCCGGGTCGGTCCGGGAGGCGCCCGGATCGGGGTGGGCCCCGACGACGAGATCTCGAGGTACCGATGGTGGACGAAGGGAGCGGGGCCCCGGAGCGGACTCCCGACGCGCCCGAACCCCGTCCGACCTGGCGGGCCTGGCCGTTGATCGCGGTGTTCGTCGTCCTCGTGGGCGTCGGGGCCTTCGCCCTCGCCAACCCCGACGACGGGCCCGTGACCGCCGAGACGGCCAGCGCCGCCACCGACACCACCCTCGCCGCGGTCACCGAGTCGATGCTCGAGACCACCACGCTGCCCCCCGAAACGACGACCACCGCCGCGCCGGCTCCCATGGTCCCCGGCCCGAGCGCCACGGTGGCGCCGATCGCCGCCGTCGACGGCGCCGCGCCCGAGGTCTTCGGCATCGACACCACGGACCCGGTCATCTTCGTGACGATCGACGACGGCACCGTCGCCGACCCCGCGGTGCTCGAGTACCTGCGCACCACGGGCATGCCGATCACCATGTTCCTGAACGAGGGGCCGGTGCGCACCCACCCGGAGTTCTTCGAGGCGCTGCGCCAGATGGGCAACACGGTCAACAGCCACACCCTCGGCCACAAGAGCCTGCCGGCGCTGTCCCCCGAGCAGCAGCGCGCCGAGATCTGCGGGATGGTCGACCTGTTGAACGAGACCTACGGCACCAGCGGCGGGCTGTTCCGGGCGCCGTTCGGCCGGTACAACCTGGGCGTGCGCCAGCAGGCCGCCAGCTGCGGGCTGCGGGCCACGGTCCAGTGGACCGGCACGCTCGCCGACGGCGTGGTCACCCTCCAGGAGCCGCCGTTGAAGCCCGGCGACGTGATCGTCACCCACTTCACGCCCGACCTGCTGGTCAGCCTCCAGGAGCTCAAGCGCCAGGCCGACGCCGCCGGGCTGCGCATCGCCCGCCTGGACGACTACCTCCCCGCCTGACGGACCGACCGGCACCGGTCGATCGGTCGGGTGGTGCATTTGCGGGTCCGGTGGGGCAGAATCGAAACTACGTCGTTTCGTAATTGCCCGTCGGGCCGTCCCTCCGAGAGTCCCCCTTGCTCCTCCGCCTCCTCCGCACGCACCTCAGGCCGTACCGGCGGCTGCTCGTCGCCGTGCTGGTGCTCCAGACCGGTCAGGCCGCGGCCAACCTCTACCTGCCCAACCTGAACGCCAAGATCATCGACAACGGCGTGCTGACCGGCGACACGGCCTACATCTGGCGCACCGGTGCCCTCATGTTGGGGGTCACGCTGCTGCAGATCGCGTTCTCGATCACGGCGGTCTACTTCGGGGCGAAGACGGCCATGGCGTTCGGGCGCGACGTGCGCAGCGACCTGTTCCACCAGGTGACCTCGTTCTCGCAGAAGGAGGTCAACCTCCTCGGCACCCCGTCGCTGATCACCCGGATCACCAACGACGTGCAACAGGTGCAGATGCTCGTCGTGATGGGCATGACGATGGCCGTCGCCGCCCCGATCACGGCGGTCGGCGGGATCATCATGGCGGTCAACGCCGACCTCCAGCTCTCGCTGCTGCTGGTGGTGAGCATCCCCACGCTGATGCTCGTGCTCACGATCATCATCCGGCGCATGATCCCCCAGTTCCGCCTGATGCAGGAGCGCATCGACAACGTCAACCGGGTGCTGCGCGAGCAGATCACCGGCATGCGCGTCGTGCGGGCCTTCGTGCGCCAGCCCGAGGAGGCCGTGCGCTTCGAGGCCGTGAACCGCGATCTCACCGACACCTCCCTCACCGCGGGGCGCCTGATGGCGCTGCTCTTCCCGGTGGTGCTGCTCGTCGTCAACGCGTCGAGCGTCGGGGTGATCTGGTTCGGCTCGAACCTCGTGTCCGACGGCGAGCTCACGATCGGCACGATGGTCGCGTTCATCAGCTACTTCACCATCATCCTGATGTCGATCATGATGGCCACCTTCGTGGCCATGATGGCCCCGCGGGCGGCGGTGAGCGCCGACCGGATCGTGGAGGTGCTCGACACCGAGACCTCGGTGGTCATCGCCGCCGACCCGGTCACCCACGTCACCACCCACGGTGCGCTCGAGCTGCGCGGCGTGGGCTTCGCGTACCCGGGCGCCGAGGCCCCGGTCCTCGCCGACGTCTCCTTCACCTCCCTCGCCGGGCAGACCACGGCCGTCATCGGGAGCACCGGCTCGGGCAAGACGACGCTGTTGAACCTCGTCCCCCGCCTGTTCGACGCCACCTCGGGGTCGGTGCTCGTCGACGGGGTCGACGTGCGCGACCTCGAGCCCCAGGCCCTGTGGAGCCGGGTGGGCCTCGTGCCCCAGAAGCCGTACCTGTTCACGGGGACGGTGGCCACCAACCTGCGCTACGGGCGCAGCGACGCCACCGACGACGAGCTGTGGGCGGCGCTGCGCGTCGCCCAGGCCGACGAGTTCGTGGCCGCCATGCCCGGTGGGCTCGACGCCCGCATCGCCCAGGGCGGCAGCAACGTGTCCGGCGGGCAGCGCCAGCGCCTCGCCATCGCCCGGGCCCTGGTCCGCCGACCCGAGATCTACCTGTTCGACGACTCGTTCTCGGCTCTCGACCTGGCCACCGACGCCCGCCTGCGGGCCGCGCTGAAGCCCTGGACCGAGGACGCCACGGTGGTCGTCGTCGCCCAGCGGGTGTCGACCATCGCGGAGGCCGACCAGATCATCGTGCTCGAGGACGGCCGGGTGGTCGGCCTCGGGCGTCACGAGGAGCTGCTGGAGCGCTGCCCGACCTACGCCGAGATCGTGGCGTCGCAGACCACTGCCGGGGTGGCCGGATGAGCGCCCCCACCCGCCCCGCCGAGCCCCTGGGCCGCGCCGACGACACCGGTGCGGCGAGCGACGACGACGGGACCCCGACGCCCCCGACGACGAGCATGGGCGGCGTCGGCCGCTTCGGCGGTCCGGGCATGCCGGTCGAGCGGACCCGTGACTTCCGGGCCACGTGGCGGCGCATGCTCGGGCGCCTGCAACGCCGGCGCGGCAGCCTGGTGCTGATCGTGGCGCTCACGGTGGTGGCCGTCAGCATGCAGGTGGTGGGGCCCAAGGTGCTCGGCAACGCCACGAACGTGCTCTACGCCGGGGTCACCGACCCCGCCGCGGGGATCGACTTCACCACGCTGCACCGGTGGCTGCTCCTGGCCCTCGGGCTGTACGTCGGGGCGTCGGCGCTCACCTACCTCCAGGCGTGGCTGCTCGCCGGCATGGTGCAGGGCGCCATGCACCAGCTGCGCACCGACGTCGAGGAGAAGCTCGACCGGCTCCCGCTCAGCTACGTCGACCGCACCCCCCGCGGCGATCTGTTGAGCCGGGTCACCAACGACATCGACAACATCGCCCAGAGCCTCCAACAGACCCTCAGCCAGATGCTCACCGCGACGCTCACCCTCATCGGCGTCGTCACGATGATGGTCGTCATCTCGCCGCTGCTGTCGCTCGTCGCGCTCGTCACCATCCCCCTCTCGTTGCTGATGGTGAAGCTCGTGGCCAGCCACTCGAAGAAGCGGTTCGTGGCCCAGTGGAACCACACCGGTTCCCTGAACGCCCTCGTCGAGGAGGCCATCACCGGTCACGCCATCGTCAAGGCCTTCGGCCAGGCGCCGGAGGTCGAGGCCCGGTTCCGCGACGACAACGAGAAACTCTACCGCGCCAGCTTCGGCGCCCAGTTCGTGTCGGGCATCATCCAGCCGCTGATGTTCCTGCTCGGCAACCTGAACTTCGTCATCATCGCCGTGCTCGGCGGGCTGCGGGTGGCGTCGGGGCAGATGAGCCTTGGCGACGTGCAGGCGTTCATCCAGTACTCCCGCCAGTTCTCGATGCCGCTCACCCAGGTGGCGTCGATGTTCAACGTGTTCCAGTCGGGCATCGCGTCGGCCGAGCGGGTCTTCGACCTGCTCGACGCCGAGGAGCAGGAGCCCGACGACGACCACGCCCCGCTCGACGGGACCGTCCTCGGCCGGGTGGCCTTCGAGGACGTGACCTTCTCCTACGACCCCGACCGGACCCTCATCACCGAGCTGTCGCTGGTGGCCGAGCCCGGGCAGACGATCGCCATCGTCGGGCCCACCGGGGCCGGCAAGACCACGCTCGTCAACCTGCTCATGCGGTTCTACGAGCTCGACGCGGGGCGCATCACCGTCGACGGGCGGGACATCGCCACCATGCGCCGACGCGACCTGCGCTCGATGATGGGGATGGTGCTCCAGGACACCTGGCTCTTCGGGGGCACGATCCGCGAGAACATCGCCTACGGGCGGCCCGGGGCCACCGAGGACGAGATCCGGACCGCCGCCCGGGCCACCTACGTCGACCGTTTCGTGCACTCGCTGCCCGACGGCTACGACACGGTGCTCGACGACGACGGCACGGCGGTGAGCGCCGGCGAGAAGCAGCTGTTGACCATCGCCCGGGCGTTCCTGGCCGACCCGGCGATCCTCATCCTCGACGAGGCCACCAGCTCGGTCGACACCCGCACCGAGGTGTTGATCCAGCGGGCGATGGCCGCGCTGCGCTCCGACCGGACGAGCTTCGTGATCGCCCACCGCCTCTCCACGATCCGCGACGCCGACATCATCCTGGTGATGGAGGACGGCCGCATCGTCGAGCAGGGCGACCACGAGGAGCTGTTGGCCCGGGGCGGGGCCTACGCGGCGCTGTACATGGCCCAATTCGCAGCCGCCGCCACCGAGGTCAGCTGACGTCGACGGCGTCCGCCGGCCGGGAGGGCGACGCCGATCGCGCCCGCCACCACCCGACGAGGGCCCGCTCGACCCGGGCGGCCAGCAGGGCGGCGACCACGCCGACCCCGAGCGCCACCGCCGCCACGGCGACGGGCGGGAGGACGCCCCGCAACGGGGACAGCACCGCCCAGTGGGTGAGGTAGATCCACAGCGAGGCGGCGGCGAGGCCCGCCACGACCGGTCGCAGGAAGGTCGGGACGGGGAGCCGCGGCAGCCACACCAGGGCGGCCAGCCCGACACCGACGAGGACCCCCCGGGGGGTGGTGTCGAAGAAGTCGAGCAGGGCCACCAGCCCGACAGCGCTGACCACGGCCCGGCGCGGCCAGGTGGTGGCCCGCTGGGCGGCCCACCCGAGGGCGAAGCACCACACCAGCGTGTCGGGCATGTACATGGGGTGGGTGGCGTCGGCGATGCCGAGGGCGTCGTGGCGCAGCAGCGTGGCCGCGACCAGCACCCCGAGCGCCACGCCGAAGGGGTGGCGCCGTTCGACGGCCCGCACCGCCGGGACGGCGAAGACGAGGGTGAACACCACCAGGATCTGGAGCAGCGCCTCGAGGTACCAGTACTCCCAGAGGCCGGTGCCCAGGTAGTTGTTGGCGAACAGCACCCGGGAGAGGGTGAACGGCTCGGCGTAGGTGAACTGCACGGCCAGCCAGATCGCCGTGGGCACGGCGATGCGGGCGACGGCGGCGCCGGCGGCGCGGAGGTGCTCGGCGGTGGAGGTGGCGAAGAGGCGGAACCGGGCGAAGTTGTAGCCGGCCACCGCCAGCAGCACGTGAGCACCGCCCTGCAGGAGGAACGCGCCGCTGTGGGTGCCGACGACGAGGGTGATGGCCACCGCCCGCAGCACCACCCCGGTCTCCATGGTCCGGGGGACGTGGCGCACCCCGCCGGTGGCGGCGGTGTCCGACGGGGTGACGGCGAGGGCCTGGAGGTCGGCGACGGGGGTGAGGTGCCAGGCGTCGGGCACCCGGGTGAGGAGCCCGTCGAGCAGCAGCGACACCTCGACGTAGGAGAGCGAGTCGCCGCCGAGGGCGACGAAGGTGGCGTCGGGGGTGACGTCGGCGAGGGGCCGGTCGAGCACCTCGGCGAAGGCGGCGGCGACGGAGCCGGGCGCCGAGCCCGTGGGGGCGGGGACGTGCAGGGCCGGCTCGGGGACGGCGCTCCTGCGCAGGGCGAGGAGGTCGGGCTTGCCGCCGGGGAGGCGGGGGAGCTCGTCGGTCACCCACACGGCCACAGCGGCACGGGGGAGGCCGAGGGCGCCGGCCAGGGTGGTCCGGATCCGGTCGGGGTCGGGTGCGGGCGCACCCGGGGTGCGTTCGACGCCGACGACGAGGACCTCGTCGTCGCCGGTGCACACGGCCTCGGTGCCGTGCTCGGCGAGGAGGGCCTCGGCGGCGTCGAGGTCGATGCGCAGCCCGAACAGCTTCACGAAGCGGTGGGCCCGCCCGACGAGGTGGAGGTGGCCGTCGTCGTCGAGGCGGCCGAGGTCGCCGGTGCGCAGCTCGGTGACGGTGCGGCCGAGGGCGAGGTCAGCGGGGCGCTCGGCGTAGCCGAGCATCACGTTGGGACCGCGGTAGACGACCTCGCCGGGATCGTGGGGGCCGGCGCCGGGGGCGCGGTCGACGCGCAGCTCGCCGCCGGGGACGGCTCGGCCGACGGACCCGGGCCGGACGAGGGCCTGGTCGGGGGGCAGGTAGGCCATGCGGGCCGTGGCCTCGGTCTGGCCGTACATGACGTAGAGGTCCCAGCCGTGACGGGCGCCGACCTCGGCCCACCGGCGGACCCGGTCGGGGCGGAGGCGCCCGCCGGCCTGGGTGACGTAGCGCAGGTGGGGCAGGTCCATCTCGGCGAAGCCGACGCGGTCGAGGAGCTCGAAGGTGTAGGGCACCCCGGCGAGGCCGGTGACGCCGGTGTCGCGGACCCGGGTCCAGAAGCACGGATCGGTGACCGAGAGGTCGGTGAGCACGACGGTCGCGCCGACGGTGAGGTGGCTGTGGAGCTGGGAGAGGCCGTAGCAGTAGTGCAGCGGGAGGCTGGTGATCGCACGGTCGCCGGGGTGCAGCCCCAGGTACTCGGCGATGGCCGCGGCGTTGGACTCGAGGTTGGTGTGGGAGAGCCGGACCAGCTTGGGCGACCCGGTGCTGCCGGAGGTGGTGAGCAGCAGCGCCAGCTCGGGGTGCAGGTCGTGGGCCGTGCCGGGGCGCAGCTCGTCGTAGGCCCAGCCGCCGCCCGCGTCGGACACGACGTCGGGGGCGTAGACGTCTCGCCACGGCCGGTCGTCGCCCGGGGGGACGAGGAGGACGGGGTGCCCGCCGGCCAGCGCCCCGAGGTAGGCGACGACGGCGTCGACGGTGCTGGCCCCCTCGACCATCACGAGGCGGCGGGTCGGGCCGAGCGCCTCGCGGGCCGCGGCCACGAGCCCGGCGAGCTCGGCGTAGGTGATCGTCCGGCCGTCGAGGTCGACGAAGGCGGGACGCCCACCGTGGCCCGCCAACCCGGCGGCGAAGCCGACGACCCGACGCCCGGGGGTGGGATCACCCGGACCGGAAGGGGCCGTGGGACCGGGAGTGGCGAGCGGCGGCAGGGTCGTCCCGGCCGAGGTCGGGGGGGGCGGTGTCACGGCGCGATGTTAGGCAGACCTAACATTGTTCGGCAAGAGGACTGACCGCCACCCGGTGGGCGCGTCGGATCCGGGTGGCCGTCGGCGGGCGGCGCTGGACGGACGGCCGCCCCGGTAGGACGATGCTCTCCCATGAGCGAGCACCTCAGCGCCCTCGACGCCAGCTTCCTCGCCGCCGAGCGGCCGGGGGTGCCGCTGCACATCGGGGGCATCGCCCGCTTCGAGGGGGGCCCGCTGCTCGACGGCGACGGGCGGGTGCGCATCGACGAGATCCGCCGGGTGGTGGAGGCCCACCTGGCCGCGATCCCCCGCTTCCGACGACGCCTCCAGTCGACGCCGCTCAACGCCACGCTCCCGCTGTGGGTCGACGACGAGCACTTCGACATCGCCGCCCACGTGCACGCCGTGACCGTGCCCGACCCGGGCGGCGACGCCGAGGTGTGGGCCACGGTGATGGGCATCCAGCGCGAGGCCCTCGACCGCCGCCGCCCGCTCTGGGACCTCACGTTCCTCGACGGGCTCGCCGACGGGTCGGTGGTCCTCGTCGACCGCGCCCACCACGCCCTGGTCGACGGGGTCTCGGGCTCGGAGTCACTGGTCGCGATGCTCGACCCCGACCCCGCCGCACCGATCCCCGAGCCGGTGGGGTGGGAGCCCGAGGCCGGGCCCGACGCCGTGCACCAGGTGGCCGAGGCCCTCGGTGCGCTGGCCCACCTGCCCGGCGCGGCCGCCCGGGGCCTCGCCGGGCTCGCCCGGGCGCCCGGCGATCTCGTCGACGTGGTGCGCAGCGCCGCCCACGCCCTCCGCGCCGAGCGCACCGCGCCCCGGTGCTCGCTCAACGTCGCCGTCGGGCCCCGCCGCGACTACCGGCCGATCCGCCTCGCCCTCGACGACGTGAAGGCCGTGGCCCACGCCACCGGCACGAAGGTGAACGACGTGGTGCTGGCCGCCGTGACCGGGGGCCTGCACGACCTGATGGCCGAACGGGGCGAGCTGGGCCACCTCGACCACCTGGTGGCGCTGGTGCCGGTGTCGACCCGGGGCGACGACGAGCACCTGGGGCTCGGCAACAAGGTGAGCGCCATCCTGGCGTCGTTGCCCGTCGACCTGGACGACCCGGCCGCCGCCCTGCGGTCGGTGGCCGACCAGATGGCCCGCCACAAGGGCAGCCACGAGACCGAGCTCGTGGCTGCGCTGTTGGGGTCGGCCGACTGGCTGCCACCGGGGGTGCTGTCCGTGCTGAGCGACGCCACCGTGAACCACCAGCCGCTCGTGAACCTGGTGATCACCAACGTCCCGGGGGTGCAGGCGCCGCTCTACCTGCTGGGGGCCCGGATGACCGAGTGCCTGCCGTACGTGCCGCTGAGCGGCAACACCACCGTCGGCATCGCCATCCTGTCCTATGACGGCCGGCTCGACCTCGGCATCACCGTGGACCCCGACGCCTGCCCCGACGCCGACGTGCTGGTGGCCGGCATCGAGCGGGCCTTCGACGAGCTCGCGGCCCGCTGATCACCCGCCGTCCGCGGCCGGGCCCGGTCGACCGGAAACGTGCTCAGCGCACCGGCACGGGCGGAGGCGGCAGGTCGGCGTGGGGAACCGACGCGCCGGGCACCGGGACCCACTGCTCCTCGTCGGCCCAGTCGCCGTCGTCGGGGGGATCGGCGTCGGCGAGGAGCTGGTCGTCGGCGCGTCGGCGGCGGCGTTGCAGGTAGCGCACGAGGATCATGGTGAGGTCGCCGACCAGGACGAGGATCAACAGCAACAACAGCCACGGGACCACTCGGATGGTCTCCTCGGCGCGCACCACGGGTCCGGCCCCGGAGGCGACGACCTCCCAGCGGTAGTCGCCGTAGACGGGGGAGGGCAGCGTGACCCGGGCCTCGCCGGTCCAGGTGAGCCCCGGTCCGAGCTCGCCGGGGACCATCTCGAAGATGTCGAGGTCCTCGGTGGCGCTGCGCCCGACCGAGCCGAAGATGTCGACGGCGAGGAGGGTCTCGGTGGTGAGGTTCTCGACGGTGACGGTGACGTCGTACTCGGTGGGGCCGCCCAGCTCGGAACGCAACGCGGCCAGCAGTCCGACGGCGGCCCGTTCCGGTTCCATGGTCACGGCGATCAGGTCGCCGGTGAACGGGTCGACGATCGGGCCGGTCGGGTGACCGATGATCTCGATGGGGGCCACGGCCGACTCGTCGCTGTCGAGCCCGGTGGCCTTGATGAGGCACGGGCAGGTGCCGGCGGGCGGGTTGACGACGAAGGACGCCACCGGGCCGGTCTTGCCGAGCCCGGAGATGGTGACGCCCTGGCCCTGCACCTGGTTGCAGTCCGCCGAGCCGCGCTTGGCGAGGTTGGCGCACACCACGATGCTGGCGGTGCGGGCCTGCCAGTCGTTGAAGGTGATGAGGATGCGCTGACCGGGTTGGACGACGTTGGTCTCGAGGGTGATCGACTCGCCCGAGACCTGGCCGGCGGTGGGCGTGCGGGGGGCGTCGGCGGAGGCCGGCTCCTGGGCCGACGCGCCGGGACCGAGGCCGGCGAGGAGGGCGATCACGGCGGCGAGGACCGCCACCCGGACGACGGTGCGGATCACGACGACTGGCCCACCGGGGTGGGCGGCGGGGCGGGGGCGGGCGGCAGGGTGTCGCCGCGGGGCGGACCGGACGGCGGGGTGCCCTCACGGCGGTGGCGGAGGTAGGCCCGCCGGGCGTACCAGGCCAGGCCCAGGGCGAGGAGGATCGCCAGCACGGTGACCGGGAGGGCCAGGCTGATCGACGTGCCCTTCGACTCGGAGAGCTCGCCCACGTCCGGACCGAGGGCCTCGGGGGTGAGCGTCACCTCGGTGAACGCGGCGACGGTGGCGGGGACGCCCTCGACGGTGGCGGTGACGTCGTAGCCCTCGCCGGGGAGCAGCTCGGGGATGTCCTCGGCGGGCAGGGTGGTGCGCCCGATGCCGAAGGGCCCGCCGACGCTGAGCTGCTGGGTGCCCTGGAGGCGCACGTTGCCCCGGTTCACGATCCGGTAGCTCACGTCGGCGCTGCCCGACAGCGGGTTGGCGGTGGGGTTGTAGTCGGTCTGGAGGTTCTCGACGGCCAGCTCGGGGTTCAGCGGCCCGTCCACGCGCATGTAGAGCCGGGTGCCGGTGCGCTGGTCGAGGGTGACGGTGTTGCCGTCGGGGGCGGTGCCGGGGACCCGCAGGGAGGCCAGCACGGCGCCGACGTGGTCGCCGGGCGAGGCGTCGATCGGGACGGTGATCGTGATCGGCACGATGGACTGCGTACCGGCCGGGACGGTGACGAACTCGGTGAGCACGCTCACCCAGGAGCCTGCGCCGGTGGGGACCTCGTCACCGGAGAGGACGTCGAAGCCGCCTTCGGGGTTGTTGAAGGCGTCGGAGGCGTAGATACGCAGCGTCAGGGGCACGCTGCCGTAGTTGGCGACGGTGACGGAGTCCTCGATGGTCTCACCGGCCGGGACCTCGTAGGAGAGGTTGGGCCGGTTGCTCGGCTGGTCGGGGTCGTCGGAGCCGGTGGGGAACAGCGCCCAGCTCTGCACGATCTGGTCCTCGGGGGCCGGCGGCGCCGGCAGGGGGGGTTGCTCCTGGGCCTGACCGGGGGCCGCGGGAGCGAGCACGACGGTGGCGAGCAGGGTGGTGACGGCGAGAGCTCGGCGCCAGGTGGTCATCGGGAGGACTCCGTGCGAAGGGGGAGGGAAACGACGGGAGCGGTACCGGACGGAACTGCCCGGTACCGCTCGCCGACGCTACTGCGGGTGGTGCTCCCGGGAGGAGGCGGGACGGGTCCCGCTCCCTCCCGGGAGGTGGTGCGAACCGTCTCGGATCAGATGGCCGAGATGGTGAGGACTGCGGTGTAGTTGCCCGACAGGGCGGTGACCGGGATGGCCAGCTTGAGGCGGGCGTCCATCACGGCGATGCCGAGGCCGCCGGTGAAGGTGGGCGCCGTGCCCGCACGGGCGGCCGCGGTGACCAGGGTGTTGGCGTTGGCCGCACCCGGGGCCGGGATGGCCGTGAGGCCCACCGGGTTGTTCTGGACGGAGCCGGGACCGGCCACGACCGTCTGGTTGTAGGTGTTGCCCAGGGCGTCGGTGAAGGGACCGGTGTCACGGTTCACCCGCGGCGTCCACCCCAGCTGGTTGCCGGAGAAGACCTTGCCGCCGGGAGCGGTGAAGTCGGTGACCTGGCCGGCGATGTTGAAGCCGGGGTCGGTGTCACGGGTGTCGACGACGGTGACCTGGTTCATGCGCCCAGCAGCGGCGTAGAACTGGCCCTGACCGAACGCCGGGTCGCCGGTACCCACGAACCGGGCGGCGCCCAGCTCGATGCCGCACCACGTCGGGTACGTCGGGGTGGCCTCACCGGTGGTGGGGTCGTCCGGGTACGGGTAGCCGGGGAACTGCCCGTCCTGGGGGCCGGCCGGCGACGTCGCGACGTCGGGGTTGGCACCCGGGAAGGTCAGCGGCACGCCGCTCTGGGTGAGGTACGGGGCGGTGCCCAGCACGGGGTTGGGGTTGTCACCGTCGTTGACCGGACCCGCAAGAGGGATGCCGGTCGGGAAGCCCAGCTGCGCCGGCTCGGCGTCGAGGGTGCCGTAGCGGCCGCACACCTGGGTCAGCACGAGCGCACCGTTGGGACGGGTCGTGGTGATGACCTGGTTGAGCACCTGGGCCGACTGCACGGCGCCGCTCACCGGACCGGCCGAGGTGCCGAGCTGGGGAGCGGGGAAGGTCGGCGTCACCGTGAAGTTGAACGCCGTCCCGGCCGGGCCGGTCTGGGTGAAGGTGTTGGTGCCGAACGGCACGGTGAACGGCGAGCCGGCCACCGGGGTGCCCGGGAGGGCACCGGAGGTGACGGCCACGCTGTAGCCGGTCGGGGTGGGACCCGAGGCGGCCGGCGTCCACGTCACCGTCACGCCCGCCGGGCTGCCAACCGCGTTGAGGTTGGTGACCGGAGGAGCGAGGGGCAGCGTCGGGGTGAAGTTGACCGGCGCGCTGACGGCGGGAGAGCCCACGCCGTTGTTGGCGCTGACGGTCACCGCGTAGGTCGTGCCGTTGGTCAGGCCGGGGATCACGATCGGCGAGCCGGAGCCCGTCGCGGTGATGGCCGGACCGACCGGCGGGGTGGCGGTGGCCGTGAAGCCACCAGCCGGCACCGCCGGGTCAGACGCCCCCGGGGTGAAGGCCACCGTGACCTGCCCGTTGCCGTTCAGGCTGGGTCCGCCCAGCGTCGGTGCGATCACCGTCGGTGCCACCGCAGCCGCACCGTTGGCCCAGGTGAGGTTCCCACCGGGGTTGGTGAGGGTGATCAGCTTCGACCAGTAGAAGGTGTTGGCCGTGGTGTTGGGCGGGGTGCCACCGGTGGGGACACAGGCGAGGCCCACCCGGTAGGCACCGTCAGGGAAGAAGCCGGGCGCGAACGGAGAAAGGGTGAAGCTCGGGAGGCCCGAGATCTGCCCGGTCACCGCTGGCGGGACGGCGAGGTCGGTGGAGAAGTTCCGCGCGAACCCCAGCGTGTCTGCTCTGAAGAGGTTCGCCCGGATCTGGCCGGCCACTGGTGCCGGCGAGCCCGTGCCCAAGAAGGAGAGGTCGGCATCGAGGTTGGCCGACGCCGGGGCGATGAAGCTGTGCACCCGCCAGGCGGACGCACTCGCCGAGTCACCCGGGCAGGCAGCTCCGGGGGGGAGTACGATCTGGAAGGGCGTCGTCGCCGCTGCGCCCCCACCTGGAGGGTTCACGACGGCTCCGCCGTTGTTGGTCGCGGCCGAGGCGACGCCCGGGCTCACGAAGGGGGCGACCGTGGCGACGACAGCGATGGCTGCCGCTCCCGCCAGGGTCTTCTTGAGATTGAATCTCATTCGAATCCTTTCGAAGGTTCGTTCATTGATGGACTCCGCCTGGACGGCGGCTACTGCATGGTCGAGTCAGTCGGGGATGCGCCCGGCGACCTCGTGGTCTGCCGTGGACCCGGGGAGCCGGGCGGCTCCCCGGGTCGCAGCGGCGTGGCTCGAAGAGCCAGAAGAGAGTGCCTAGACGGTGCCGGTGCCGAAGGCCGACGTGTTCGTGGTGCCGCCACACGTGTCCACCGACGGACCGAAGCCGAAGGTGGCCCTGGTCGCCTGCGGCGTTCCGGCCTGCGGGTTGGCGAAGGTGCCGGTGCCCACGTTGCAGATCGCTCCCCCGACCCCGAAGATCGTCTTGATGTCCTGGTTGGCGCTCGGGAAGAGGGGGTCGAACAGCGACGCGTCGAACACGTTGTACACGTCACGCCCGAAGGTCGCATTGGCGTAGTACGCGGTGTTCGGGGTCAGGTTCGGGGCGGTACCCACCACCGGGAGGCGGTTCGGGTCGTTGTTGGGCACGATGGTGCTGATGTTGCCCATCTGGACCCCGGGGACCAGGGTGGACTTGGTCACCTGGTTCGACGACGAGATGAAGTTCGCCGCCGAGTACCCGATGATCACCAT